>JAAYGZ010000091.1 GCA_012727515.1 Desulfovibrionales bacterium | reverse complement strand
GTTCGCAATGACTTGTTTCGATTTAATCAGTGCCTCCTTAACCAGCATTGCCCTGGCTCTCCACTGCGTTGTGTGCGCGTTCGTCATAGCGCTGAGCAACCCTGGCATGAATAAGCTCTGGCACCAGCCCTTCAATAGATCCGCCCAGGCGGGCCACGTCCTTGATAATTGTTGAGCTGATATACAGCCAGCGGTAGTCAGTCATCATAAAGACTGTATGCAGACTGGGCTTGAGCTTGCGGTTCATCAGAGCCATTTGAAATTCATACTCAAAATCTGAAACCGCACGCAATCCGCGTAAAATGGTGTTGGCCCCGGTTGTGGGCACATAATCCACCAGCAGCCCGGAAAAACCCTGGACCGTGACGCGGGTCTGGCCACGAAAAACCTCGCGGATCATCTCCACCCGCTCTTCCAGTGAAAAAAGCGGATTTTTTCCTGAATCCTGGGCCGCAGCCACAATCACCCGGTCAAAAACCTCCAGGCCCCGCCGGACAATACTTAAATGTCCATTGGTAAAGGGATCAAAAGTGCCGGGATACACGGCTACGCGCTCACATTTCTGCCCCATATGCAAATCCTTGTTTGTCCGTACAGTTTATTGCGCAGCATGACCAAAGATGGATGCGGCGGCGTGTCCAGCGCTATCTGCGCCTCCACTTCAACACAAAGCAGCCCGTTTGCTTTAAGCCCGCCCTTGTCCAGCAGCAGACGCACAGCAGGCGCTAACAATTCCTGACCATAGGGTGGATCAATAAAAACAAGCCCCTGGGGCGCAAGTTGGTCTTTGCCCAACCAGCGCAGGGCATCGTCGCGCACCACGGTCCAGCAGGAGCGCTGCGCCCCAAGCATTTCAAGATTCCCACGCAAAACAGCAGCTGCCTGGGCAGATTTTTCCACAAAAACAGCATGGCTGGCCCCACGGCTCAGGGCTTCAATGCCCAGCGAACCACTGCCGGCAAAAATATCGGCCACGCAAAGCCCGTCCCAGACCACGCCCAGCGACTCCAGCATGGAAAAGACAGACTCGCGCACCTTGCCAGTGGCAGGCCGATACCCAGGACCGCTGCTGGTGCGCAGCACCCGTCCCCCGTATTGTCCAGCAATAACGCGCACCATCTACCTCTTTGTCGAATTTTTCTGCGCAAACATGAGTTCTGATAAAATTGTGGTGAATTGCGAATTGATGTCAATCAGATTGCCCCGGATTTCCAACTGATTGGTCTGCCCCATGCGCTGCAGATAGGCCACGCGCTCACGCACCTGGTCAAGTTTGGCCGTTGTTTCATCCAACAGATAATCCCAGTCAATGCGTGGCTCAGCCAGGGCAGGCCTGGTGGTCAATTCAAAACGCCCACTCTTGTCTAACAAACATTCATCCAGATAATCCGGAATATGCACTTCATAGCCAAAACGCTCACGAATCAGCTCGGCAAAAATTTTCTGCCCTGAATGCTCGCCGTGAATAAGATAGACCTGCATGTTGGGATTGCGGAAATGCCCCAGCCAGTCGAGCAGTTGCTGTTGACCGGCATGGCCGGAAAAACCGCCGATGGTAAAAATACGGGCCTGCACAGCCAGTTCTTCGCCCAGCAGACGCACAGTTTTCGCGCCTTCCACAATGCGCCGGCCTGGTGTGCCTTCGGCCTGAAATCCGACAAAAACAACGGAGGCGCCCGGCTTCCATATATTATGGCGCAGATGATGTTTAATGCGCCCGGCATTGGCCATGCCACTGGCAGAAATAACAATGGCAGATCCCTGGCTGTTTATGGCGCGGGACTCTTCTGCGGTCAGCGTGTAGCGCAGATTGGGCAGCTCCAGGGGATTTTCACCCTTTTTGACCAGCTCTTTTGTGTCCTGATCATAATAGTCCCAGTGTCGCCGGAAAACCTCTGTGGCGCGAATGGCTAACGGGCTGTCCACAAGTACAGGCATGTCCTCAGGAAGCTTGCCCTCTTTGCGCAACAGAAACAGGCTGTACAGAATTTCCTGAGTGCGCTCCACGGCAAACGCAGGAATAATGACCTTTTCACCCCGTGAATAACTATAGGCAATGGCTTCAGCCAGTTCTTCCCGGCTCTGGTCTTCATTTTTATGATTGCGGCTGCCATAAGTGGATTCCAGGAAAAGAAAATCGGCTGTTTCCACTGTTTGCGGGTCATGCATCAGGAGCTGGTTTGTTCGTCCCAGATCACCGGAAAAAACAAGTTTGTGCTCCTCGCCCCCTTCAGTAACCCATACTTCAATAAATGCCGCGCCTAAAATGTGTCCGGCATCATTATAGCGCACCCTGACCCCTGGAGCTGGTTCAAAAAACTGATTGTATTCCTGGATCACAAGTTGCTTGAGCGCGTTCTGGGCAGATTCCACAGTGTAGAGCGCCTCCACGGGAAGATTGCCGGACCGCATTTTTTTCTTGCTGCGCCACTGGGCTTCTGTTTCCTGAATACGTGCACTGTCCTCCAGCATGATGCCCAGCAGATCCCGCGTGGGCGCAGTCACATAGATCGGGCCGGTAAAACCCTTGCTGACCATGCGCGGCAGCAGGCCGGAATGATCAATATGTGCGTGAGTCAATAAAATAAAATCCAGTTGTTCCGGGCGATAGACCCCGTTTTCATCCCAGTTGCGCAGTTCAACCACACGGTTGCCCTGGTGCATACCGCAGTCAATGGCAAAACGATGCTGTTCAGACTCAATCACATAACATGATCCAGTTACTGTCCGGGCCGCTCCGAGAAATGTAATTTTCATGCATTACCCCTATGCTTGCAGGCAAATGAATTATACGATCAGGCACAGTTTCAGTTTTTGGGATACTCTGATTTGTATCCCCTACGAAACGCACTGGCAAAGGAATGCCACCACGTTACAGGATAGGCAATAAAAAAGCAGGGCCTGGCCCTGGGCAGGGATCAGGGGCTGTATGAGAACCGACTTGCACAACAGACCTGATTTCCGTACACCCAGGCCCATGAGCTTGAGGCTTGTAAGGAGGCGATATGCCTGACATACTTGGTCCTTCCCCTGATTCATCTTCATCCCGCTTAGGCCAGATCCGCCGCCAACTGCACAACCTCTGCACAGCGCTTATTCATAGTGTTCAAAAAGGCGATGCTTCCAAATCCCGCTCCCGCCTGCAACAGCTTGAAGCCTGGGTGCTGCGCCAGGGCGTGGATACAGAGGTCCAGGTTGCAGCGCTGCACTCAGAAATACACGAACTACGCCGCAAACTCCAATCGTCCAAGGCTGTCTTTGATTCCACAGTCACTGCCTACAGAGATTTGCTTGATTCCTTTGATATTTTCCGCACCACCATTGATGAAATCCATCAGGTCAAACGCTTTGAAGACCTGGTCCCGGCCCTGAAGGCTGTGGGCACATTACGCAGACTGACCAGCCTGCACTTGGTGCTGGATGAAGAACTTTTTGCACAGCGCATTCCACCAGGCATTGGCCACGCGCCAAGCACTGAAATACGCGCTGCTCTGCACCAGTTTACGCCCGCACCCCATGCCCCACGGCTCTATCTTGGTACAATTTATGGTGTGGAGTTCCTGGACTTTTTCCTGGACCAAAAACCAGCTCCAGACACTGGCTCCTGCTTTATTTTTGCTTTGCACCACAAGTACCGGCCCGGAGTTATTATTGGCGTTTTAACTGGATTTGATTCAGATCCTGCCCGCTTTGAGCGCGACATGGCCACGGATTTTCTGGGGCATTTTTGTGATATTCTGTCCTGCACCCTGATCAATGCCCTGGAGCATGACCAGTTGGAAGAGCTGACCGTGCGTGACGCCCTGACCGGCATCAATAACCGCACCTACCTGGAGCGCCATGCCCCGCGTATCCTGGATTTTTCTGTGCGCAGAAACTTTCCGGTGCACCTGCTGTTTATAGATCTGGACGGCTTTAAATCAGTCAACGACACCCTGGGCCATGATGCCGGAGACCGGCTGCTTATTCATATTGCCCAGACCATTAACCCTATTGTGCGCCGCTATGATATTTTTGTCCGCCTGGGTGGCGATGAATTTGTGGTTGTGCTGCCAGATACAGACCAGGCCATGGCCCAGACATTTGTGGAGCGTATTTTAGAACAACTGGCCGCCATTGATGTGTCCACAGTGTGCGGCGTGCCAGCCTCGTTAACTGTATCAGCCTCTGTGGGCATGGCCTGCTATCACCCAGGGCAAACCCTGGAGGAATTGCTGCGCGCAGCTGACCAGCAGATGTATGAAAAAAAATCTCAGGCCAGACAGCAACGCTGAAAAACTCTTACCCATTGCCCAGGCCTGAACACACAAAACAAGCATACTGTGCGATAAGGAAAAATACCATGCGCTCTTTCTGCGTGCTGCTTTGTACCCTGCTGCTGCCTGGCCTGGTTTGTGCTGAACCCAGCCCAGACCTGCGAACCATGCTTGGACAAATGCTGTTGGTTGGCTTTCGGGGCACCAGCATAGATGACAGCGCGCCCATTCTTCGGGATATCAAAGAACATCATCTGGGCGGAGTGATCCTTTTTGACCGCGATGCCCAACTACAGACTTTAGAGCGCAACATTGTAAATCCCGCCCAGGTGCGCAGGCTCACGCAGCAACTTCGCAGCGCGGCCCGGACCCCGCTTTTTATTGCCGTGGATCAGGAAGGAGGCAGGGTGTGTCGTCTTAAAGAAGCCAGTGGATTTCTGCCCCTGGCCTCAGCCAAAACCCTGGGCCAGGGCGCACCTGCAATCACCCAGGCTCAGGGTCTGGCCACTGGTACAGCCCTGGCTGATCTGGGCATTAATCTGAATTTTGCCCCAGTGGTTGATGTGGATGTCAACCCGCACAGTCCGGCCATTGGGGCCTTGGAACGCAGTTATGCGGCTGATCCTCTTACTGTTGCGGCCCATGCCCGCGCCATGTGCGCCGGGCTTCAGGCTGCGGGCGTACTGCCCTGCCTCAAACATTTTCCCGGTCATGGCAGCGCCACTACAGATTCCCACCAGGGCCTTACAGACATCACCCAGACCTGGAGTCCGCAGGAACTTATTCCTTATGAATTGCTTATTCCTCTACAGGCCAGCCCATGTATTATGGTCGGTCATCTTTTTTTGCGCCAGTTTGATCCAGACGCGCCAGCAACCCTGTCCCCGGCCATTCTGACCACCCTGCTCCGCCACCGCCTGGGCTTTCAGGGCGTGATTATTTCTGATGATATGCAAATGCGGGCCATTACTGACCAGTATGGATTGGAGCACGCGCTTGTCCGGGCTGTTCAGGCCGGAGTGGATATCCTGGTCTTTGGCAATAATCTTGACTACAATCCGGACATTGTACCCACAGCCCTGGCCATCCTGGAACAGGCAGTGCATGATGGCCGCCTGACAATGGAACGCATTCGCCAGTCCTATGCTCGCATAGCTGCATTAAAAAAGCTGTAACAGGGCGACAGTCATGTCAGCTTAAAAACCACGCCAGCCCTGGAGACATTCCAGGCACTGTCAATGACAGGGAAGCCAGCGTGCTTCAGATTGGCCAAAAAACAGATAAGGTGGTTGATGTATGACAATAACTTCGCGTATTTTTGAAGATCTTTGGGTTGACTACCAGCCTGAAGAGGCTCGTATGACAGATTTTTGGAACAAACGCGCCCCATCCTTCAATAACCATGCACGACGCGAGGAGTCGCGTG
>JAAYGZ010000010.1 GCA_012727515.1 Desulfovibrionales bacterium | reverse complement strand
TGATGCCAAAGCGGGCATTGATCATATCAATGACTGCGGGCAGACAGGTTGGATCATCCAGGGCGGCAAACGCAATAAACAAACACATGCCTGTGGAATCAATAGCCGCTGTAGCGATCTGCAGATTTCTGGACAGCTCAACCTGGCCTTCTTTGCTCAAGGGATCAAGCGTGCCGCCCACGCCAAGAATATTGGTGGCAATGGTATAGCCCATGGTGTGGTCAGCGCCCTGAGTCGACGTGGCGTAGGTAATGCCAATACCCTTGATGGCACGAGGATCATAGGCAGGAATGGCCTGATTTTTCACCACTGGTACGCGGGTCACGCCAAAGGCGCGGCCAACAAAGCCAGCTCCGTTGCCGATGATACGGCCCAGGGGTGTGGCTTTGGCCACCTCTTCACGCAGAATGCGACACACGCCAGCACCATCGCCAAAAGGCAGGACACCAGCTTCCATGGCCACGCCAAAGGCCACAGATGTTTCAATGGAATCCAGGCCCAGATCATCCATAATGTTGTCAGCTTCAGCAATGTGGTCCAGATTGTCCACACAGCAATCAGCACCCATGGCCCAGATGGACTCGTATTCAAAACCAGATGTCTTGTACTCACCCTTGATATCATTATAAATTTGCGAACACTGAATCACGCAGCCCGCATGGCAGTTGTGCTTGGGTTTGCCACCACGGGCCACAATCGTGTCGTGCATGGTTTCACCGGAAATAGCCTCATGGCCTTCAAACTGGCCTGAAGTAAAATTCCGGGTTGGCAAGCCACCGGCCTCGTTAATGATATTTACCAAGACATTGGTTCCATACTGGGCCAAAGCCTTGTTAATGGGATTGTCAATCAAAGCCTTGGTAAAGGCCCTGTTGGCAGTTTTGAATGCTTCAGGATCAGCAATAGGCACCCTGTTACTTGTGGGAGCCACGGCAATAAATTTAATTTTTTTAGAGCCCATAACGGCCCCAAGACCGCCACGACCACTTGAACGCAGATGACTGTCAGGGTCCTTCACGGAGATATTGGCGGAAGTCATGCGCGCTTCACCGGCCTGACCAATACAGATCACCCCATACCCGTTGCCCAGGCGAGTATTCAGGGTCTGCACTGTCTCAAAATTGCCCTTGCCAATGAGTTCTGACTCTTCAGCCACAGACACGCCTTGCTCATCCACCAGCAAACTATACCATGCGCTCTCGTTGGCTGGTTTGCCTTCAATGATAAGCGCTTTAACACCAAGCCTGGCCAGCATCTGTGCCGAGGTGCCACCGGAATTGGCTTCCTTGATCGTGCCTGTCAGCGGGCTTTTGGCGCCACATGACAAGCGACCAGAATTGGCTGCTGGTGTGCCAGACAAAAGTCCGGGCGCAAAAACCAGCTTATTGTGTTTGCCTAGTGGATGGCAGGTCGGCGTAACCTCTGCCGCAACAATAGTTGAGGTCAGGCCGCGTCCGCCCAGCCCTGCCCATGCAGCAGGAACCTCTTCGATCTTTGTTGTCAGATCAGACATATTAACGCGCAGAATTTTGTCTTTCATACAATATCTCCTTCCCTGTGTTACAACCCTGATTCCAAACCTTGCCCCGGAGAGAGCTTTGTACCATTCATCGTATGCAGGCTATGGAGTTTTGTTTTTTTGTCAAACAGGTCGGAATTTGTCGTTTTGAGTACGCACATTCCAAAAACAGGAGCATAAGCAGAAAATAAGGCGGAAAAAATAACCTGACCCGACTCTTGCACCAGGTATCTGCCAAAAATAATGATGCAAAAGGCAGACATCTGATATTTATTTGGGTGTATAATTCACACTTACCACGCGCCAATCATTGTCCCTTGTGCGCAGATGATTCACACAGCCATAGTCCTGCTCCAGGCGCAGGAGCGTGTGCAGGGGGATCTCTAAAATATGACATAAAATAGTGCGATTAAGCCCGCCATGGGCAACAATCTGTCTCTT
>JAAYGZ010000090.1 GCA_012727515.1 Desulfovibrionales bacterium | reverse complement strand
CGCGCAAATATCCTGTTAAGGAACCTTTTGTGGAACTGCTCAAAGGTTCGCTGCAGACTTTTTTAAATGCCATGACCTTTCCGGACAAAACCGCGTATCCTGTGGCCACCCAAAACCTGAAAGACTTTTACAACCTCATTGATGTCTATCTGGACGCAGTATTTTTTCCGCGCATGACCCAGGAAATTTTTGAGCAGGAAGGCTGGCACCTGGACCTGGACGCCCCTGAAGCTGCCCCAACCATTAAAGGCGTGGTCTATAATGAAATGAAAGGCGTGTATTCCTCGCCTGATTCCATGCTTTTTGAGCGCTCGCAGCAGTCTTTGTTTCCAGACACCACCTATGGCCTTGATTCGGGCGGCAATCCTGAAAAAATCCCTGATCTGACCTATGAACAGTTCATGGATTTTCATCGCACCTATTATCATCCATCCAATGCCTGGATCTTTTTTTACGGCGATGACGATCCAGAAGCCCGCCTGGAACTGCTGCGAGAATACCTGGATCAGTTTTCCTGCAAAGACATTCCATCGCACCTGACTCTGCAAAAACCTTTTTCCGCGCCCAGAGAATTTCGCTATGCTTTTGAAGCCAGTGAGACGGGAAATGGCCGGGGTATGCTGACCATGAACTGGCTGTGCACAGACCAGCGCGACGCCACCACCATGCTGGCCTGCAAAATGCTTGATCATCTGCTCACAGGCATGAATGCCTCGCCCCTGCGCAAGGCCCTTATTGAATCTGGTCTGGGTGAAGATATTACTGGCTGCGGCATGGAACAGGACATGGTGCAGATGTATTATTCGGTGGGCTTAAAAGGCGTGCAGCCAGCGGATTTTCCTGCGGTGCAAACTCTTATTACCGATACCCTGCGCTCCATCGCAACCCACGGATTTGAGCCTGATTTGCTGGACGCAGCCATCAATTCAGCAGAATTTGATCTGCGCGAAAACAATACCGGCTCCTACCCGCGAGGGCTTCTGGTTATGCTCAGGGCCTTAGGCTCCTGGCTCTATGACGCAGATCCTTTTGATTTTGTGGCTTTTGAAGCGCCCCTGGCCCAGCTTAAAACCCGGCTGGCGCACGGCGAGCCTGTATTTGAACAGCTCATCCAGAAAAACCTCCTGGATAATCCGCACCAGACCACGGTATTTCTTGAACCCCAGGCCGGCTATGCTGAAGAACTTGAGCAGGCTGAACAGGAGCGCATTGCCCAGGTGCGTCACGCCCTGGCCCATGTATCTGACACGGACCTGGCCCAGCGCACAGCCCTGTTGCGCCAGATGCAGGAAACCCCGGACCGGCCCGAAGACTTGGCCACTATCCCTGGCCTGAGCCGGGAAGATATTGACCCTGTGGTGCGCACCGTGCCCACAGAAATAAAAAATACGGAAAGCGCCACTGTTTTACAGCACGATCTGCCCACCAATGGCATCTGCTATTGTGATCTGGCCCTGGACCTGACTGCGGTTCCGGACCGACTCATTCCTCTGCTTCCCCTCTTTTGCCGCGCCCTCACAGAAATGGGCACAACAGAGGAAGATTATGTTTCGTTTTCCAAGCGCATTAACAGTAAAACTGGCGGGGTCCATGCCCGTTGCCTGCTGGCCTCGCACGAAATAGAACCGCGCCCTGTCACTCGCCTGATTCTGCGTGCCAAGGCTGTTTCTGACCGGGTTTCCGATATGCTTGACATTATGCGCGACGCCCTGCTCCTGGCCCGCTTTGATGATGCAGAGCGCTTCCGCCAAATGGCCCTGGAAGAAAAAGCAGGGTTGGAACACGCCCTGGTTCCTGCTGGGCATCAGTTTGTGGGTCTGCGGTTACGTTCAAAATTCACCCTTGTGGATAGTTTGCAAGAACGCCTGAGCGGTCTGGAATCTCTGTTTTTTCTGCGCGATCTGCTCACCCGCATTGAACAGGACTGGCCTTCTGTGCTGGCAGACCTGGAAGCCCTGCGCACTGCATGTGTTTCACGTCACAACGCTGTGCTCAACCTGACCATGGATGAATCCGGACTGCATAGCCATCATGATGCCTTTGGCCAGTTTCTCAGCCTTTTGCCCGGCCATGCTCCGCAGCCAGCCCTGTGGACCACACAGTTTCCCCGCGAAGCCGAAGCAGTATGTATCCCGGCCCAGGTCAATTATGTGGGCAAAATCTGTGATCTGCATGCACTTGGATACACGTTTCATGGCGCAAGCCTTGTGGCTTCTCGCTATGTACGTACTTCCTGGCTCTGGGAACAGGTGCGCGTGCTGGGCGGGGCGTACGGAGCGTTCTGTTCTTATGGACGCTTGTCAGGACTTATGAGCTTTGGCTCCTACCGTGATCCCAATATCACCAGCACCCTGGCTGCCTTTGATCAGTGCGGGGCTTTTTTGGAATCAGCGCCCCTGGATGCACGCGAAATAACCAAAGCCATTATTGGCACCTCGGGCGACCTGGACCCGTACCAGTTGCCAGATGCCAAGGGCTTTTCCAGCCTGGCCCATTACTTGGGTGGAATAGACATCACAACGCGCCAGCGCATCCGAGATGAAGTGCTGAATTCAGAAGAACAACATCTTCGCGCTTTTGGGACTGTGTTGCGCGAAGCAGCGCACAATGGTTTGGTCTGCGTGCTCGGGTCTGAAGACGCCCTGACCAAAACTCAGGACATCCCCTTTGCCCGGACCATTCGCCCACTGTAACCAAACCTACAACCAGGAAGAGCTGTAAAAGCGGCTCTTCCTGGGCCCGCAAGATTTAGACCTGAATGCTACCAGGATCTGGAATG
>JAAYGZ010000089.1 GCA_012727515.1 Desulfovibrionales bacterium | reverse complement strand
GGGAAGCGCTGATTAAATCGAAACAAGTCATTGCGACCGCGAGGAATCGAAGCGGGAAGCAATCCGGGATCATTGATATATCAGCAATATAGATTGCCGCGCTCCCGTTGGTCGCTCGCAATGACTGAATTAATCAGCATCTCCTTAATCAGCGCTTCCCTTAGGGACGTGCTGTACTTAGCACCTCCCTGCTATTCATCTTCCACAGCCTCCATCAGATCAATGGTCAGGCGTAAAAAATCAGCTTCTGTAATAATGCCACAGAGTTTATCTCCGCAAATAACCGGCAGGCATCCGTATTTTTCTTCTAGTAACATCCGCGCCGCATTTTTAAGAGGCTCATCCATGCCCACCACAACCACATCGGTCTGCATGATCTCCTGAATGGGAATCCCGGCCTCAATTTCATCCTGGGTATTGCGGTCAATGCCTGCCAATTCAGAAATAGTGGCTGCCAAAATATCACGGTGTGTGAGCAGGCCCACAAAATGTCCGTCTTCGTCCACAATGGGAATATGACGAATCCTTGCCAGATCCATCAAGTCCTTGGCTGCGCTCAGATTATCCAGCTTGTTCAGCGTAAACACATCGCGGGTCATAATATCTTTTACTTGAAACATACGAGTCTCCTTGTGGGTACGGCCAGGTCAGGCATACATGCGCTGACGTATTTCGTGGTGATTAATGACTATTTTACTTACGTAATCAACTGTTTCGGCAAAATTGGGAATCCGGCCAAACGCAGCATACATGCGCGCATCATAGCGTGCATTGCCCAGGCCGGCATTATAGCCGGCAGTAGCGGCCAGGATATTTCCGTTCAGGGTGCGCAGATGTTCAGCCATCATCCTGACCATGGCATTGGCGGCATAGGCAGGAAGCACACGCTGATCAAACTGTTCTAAAAAAATCTGGTCCACAGTATTGTCAATGTCTCGGCCCTGGAAATTTTCTTCCAGAAAACTGCGGTATGCGTTTCTGGCCGTGCTGTATTTATTTTGCAGCGCAGCAACCTGGTCATAAACCTGGCCATAGTGCGCCAGATCAGGCAATGGCGTACCAGCAGTATAGGCCTGAATACAGGCGCGCAGGATTTTTTCCGGAGATTTGAGCACATCCTGATGTGTACGCCGCAAGGCTGTGAGCTGCTGGCGATAGGTTGTGGCCAGGGCAAAATTTTCTTCCAGATCTATCCGGCGCACCAAGGCAGCATCCACCACCCTGGTGTCCGCGCAAATCAGGCCATAGCCTTTGGCTGTAGGGGCAATAAACTGACACGGCCCAACGGCCAGGGCTGAAGACACGGCAAATTCATAAAAAAACGACTCGGCCATGATCTGGCCCATGATCCAGCATGGATCAACCGGATAAATTGTGGCGTGACGGGTTGCTGCCTGCACCACATGCCTGGCAATGGAGAGCACCCGGCGGCCCATATCAAAATGCGCAAGCGGTTTTTTCCAGACCGGTACATTGCCCTGGCTATAATGTGTCTGCAAAAATGCAAGCACGGCCTGGGCAAGCGCTTCGGTAAAGTGTGGCGCAGACAGTTCAGCCAGGAGTTTGTCTGGCCGTTTAGGCTGAATAATGCTGATTTCAGAAGCATGGTGTGCTTCACTGGCCAGGGCTGGCAGGGCCTGGCCGCACAGTGGGGTCAAGGCCGCTGCCACTGCGGTTTTCAGCACTGTGCGCCGGGAAAAATCAATATGCGTACTCATGGCATGCGTCGCACTCGTTCCACCACATGGCGAAAACTTTCTACAGAAATAAAGCCGAGATGATCCAAAACTTTTTCCCCACTGCGGCTGAAAATTAAGGTTCGTGGAATTGATTTGACACCAAAGGTGCTTCCGACATCTCCACCGTCCATACATATCGGAAAATTGATTCGGTGCTGCTGCATAAAGTTTTCCACAGCTTGCGTACTGGTATCAAGGGAAATGCCAAGCACCTGCATTTCGCTTTCAGGAACTTCGTTGCGCACGCTGACCAAACCAGGCATTTCCTTGACGCATGGAGAACACCAGGTAGCCCAGAACGTTACAATAAGCACTTTACCTTTGTTGTTCTCCATCTGATGCATAAGCTCTGCAGCAGAAATCTTTGATACAGGAGCAGCCAGAGCAGAGCTGGCCATCAGGGCATACAGCAATATACACAAGATCAAACAGCGTTGTCCGTTCATATATCTTCCTTGGTGTAAAATTGTGGACTGTACAGGTGTGCTACCCTGCTTGATGAGTGGCCGTCAATCACGGTTTTATCACCCAGACCCAAAGCGTGCATTGCCTTTTATCCGATTTTGCTCCAAGTCCGGAACTCATTACGGAGGAACACCATGAGCACATTTGTTCAGAAAAAAATCAATGTTGACGAGGCCTCAGCCTCCATGACCTTTCGGCCTGGCCAGTTTGCCAGACCTGCATTTTCACTGGAACAAAAAAACATTTTTCTTATTGGTATGCGCGCCAGCGGAAAAACAACCCTGGGCGCGGCCCTGGCCACTGCTTTTTCCTGCCCGTGCGTGGACACAGACGCTGTTATTGTTGCGGAAACAGGACAAAGCATTGAGCAGCTTGTGGCACACCAAGGGTGGGAGCATTTCCGCACCCTGGAAGAACAGGTTCTTGCACGAGTGGCCACACTGCCAGGAAAAATCATTGCCACTGGCGGTGGAATCATTCTTTCAGAGGCAAACCGGGCCTGTATCCAGGCCACCGGAAT
>JAAYGZ010000088.1 GCA_012727515.1 Desulfovibrionales bacterium | reverse complement strand
CATGCCGCAGAGCAGAAATCCCAGAATCGGTGCGCATTTTTCCGTACAGGGTGCATAGAGATGTCCATGCTGGCGTGTGCCGGAGCGGTTTTCCCGGCCAACATAAAATTCAACCAGGCCCACTGGTGTCAGGCCATGCGTGGCTGCGTAGTGCAGCAGTTTGGGCGCACAGCATTCACCTGTTCCTGTGGGCATGGCCTGGCCTGAAAATACCTCGCACAAGGGCTTTGTCTGGCCACGAAAATTAGTCAGATGATAGAGAGCGAAAATGCGCTGCATAAGGTTTTGAGAGAGTTTTTTGCGTTGGCGGGCAAGAATGCTCCGGGCAGGATCAGCGGGGTCAAGTGTATCCAGCGTGCGGGTCAGGGCCTTGATGCGTGGCTCATCGTGACAGATGGTCTGCTCAAATAATGCCGGGTTCAAAATTGGCGGCACCCAGCCCGGTATGATCCATAATCCATTGTACTGGCCAGAAAAGGCGTTGCACACGCATTCCTGTCCACGGTCATCACGGGCAACTAAAACTCCAAACATCTGGCCCCGGGCAGGGCCGAACAGATAGCTCAGGTCCAGGCGCGGATCATCGCTGTATCCAGGGGCGATGCTGCCATGCTGTTCCAGTTTGGTCAGCAGGGCACTGGCTGCATCCAGGGCCGGAGCAGCTGGCAAGCGGTGTTCCTGACCGCAGGCATGACAAAATCCTGCGCAATCTATATGTGTGCTGAGCATGAAGCAAACGTATGCCTTGTCTGTCGTGGGCACAAGGTGCGTATCCGCAAGTCAGAACAAGGGTAAAGCGCTTGATTTGCCTGTTCCTTCTGGGCTAGGCAGATCCAGACTCCAACACAACGAGAAGAACGTATGAAATTTCTCATTTCACAGATGACCACCCTGGTCCATCAGGCTCAACAGAAAAGTAACATCCGGCTCATGACACGCTTTGGACTTATTCTGTTGAGTTTTTTTATAGTTTACACCATTGGTTTCCATGTGCTCATGGCCTATGAAGGCCGTGCGTATTCCTGGGTAACTGGTCTGTACTGGACCCTGACCGTGATGAGTACTCTGGGTTTTGGAGACATTACCTTTGAAAGTGATCCTGGGCGGATTTTTTCCATCATTGTCTTGCTCAGTGGCGTGGTTTTTCTGCTCATTGTCCTGCCGTTTACCTTTATTCAGTTTTTTTATGCGCCCTGGCTTGAGGCCCAGCACAAGGCGCGTGCTCCACGAGCAGTGCCTGAGTCTGTGTCCGGTCATGTTATTTTAACGCATTTTGACGATGTAACCCGCAGCCTGATTGAAAAATTCAAGCAATACGCCATACCGTACGCGCTGTTAATTGCTGATTTGCAACAGGCCCTTAATCTGTATGAATCTGGTTTCAATGTCGTGGTTGGCGAATTAGATGATCCCGCAACCTATGTGGCCATGCGCGTTCAGTATGCGGCCATGGTTGTGGTCATGAACGAGGATGTGACCAGCACAAACATTATTTTTACCATTCGTGAAGTTTCAGACTCGGTGTCCATTGTTACCAATGCTGACCATGAAGATTCTATTGATATTTTATATCTGGCTGGAAGTACGCATCTGTTCCAGTTTACGGCCATGCTTGGACAAGTGCTGGCGCGTCGCATTCTGGGTTTGAGCATGAAAGCCAATGTGATCGGCAATTTTGACCAATTGCGTATTGCTGAAGCCCCGGCCATGCGCTCGCCCCTGCAAGGGCAATCCCTGGCCCAGAGCCGCTTGCGCGAACTCACGGGTGTGAATGTGGTGGGTATTTGGGAGCAGGGGCGCTTTCGTTTGCCTGATCCGCATAGTACTGTCAGCGCCTCCACTGTGCTGGTGTTGGCTGGTTCAGAAGAGCAGCTGGAACTCTATGACAAACTCATGGGGCCTGTGAAACAGAGCCGTGAACGCCGTGGTCACGTGCTGGTTCTGGGCGGGGGCAGGGTGGGGATGGCCGTGGCGCGAAGCCTGGAGCAGCGTGACATTGATTACCGGGTTGTGGAGAAAAAGCCGCGCAAAATACCAGATGAACGTATTATTACGGGCAGCGCATCTGACCTGGATATTTTATACCAGGCCGGAATTCAGCATACTCCATCTATTCTGATCACCACCCATGACGATGACTTGAATATTTTTCTGATCATTTATTGTCGCCGGTTGCGCCCTGATGCCCAGATCATCAGCCGGGCCAGCCTGGACCGCAATATCAACACCATGCACCGTGCCGGGGCAAATCTGGTGATGTCCTTTGCTTCGCTGTGCGCCACCACTATTCTCAATCTGCTTAAACCTGAAAAAATACTCATGCTTTCCGAGGGCTTGAATATCTTCCGGGCGCAACCAGCCAAAGCCATTGTCGGCAAGGCACTGCGTGATCAGGATATCCGCAGCGCCACGGGATGCAGTATTGTTGCCATAAAGCGCAGTGAAACAATGCTCATTAACCCAGACCCAGACACAGTTGTCAGCACTGAGGATGAATTGATTCTGATTGGCACGGCTGAGGCGGAAAAAAAGTTTGCCGAACGCTATCCGGGCGCTGGCTAGGCCACAGGCTGCCCGCGCTGATTAAACTGCCTTCGTTACTTCCTGACAGGTACAGGCCTGGCTGCGCGGGGGGTAATGTATCGTCAGTCTTTATCCCCTTAGCCCCACAGCAGTGGTTTGCCCTCCACCAGGACTGGATTAAAATAGCCATAGTGAATCCACGGACAGGCTTTTTTAAGGCGCTTCATAAAATTACTCAGGCCCATGGACGGTTCATGGGGCAGGCCAAGATGCTGCACGTACAGGACCGGATCCAGGCTCAGATTGCGCATCTGGACAAAGTCAATGCGGGTGGAAGCAACAAGCTCGGTCAGAGCTTCCAGTTCATCTTCTGTATCATTTATGCCTGGAAAAAACAGGTAATTTAACGAGACAAAAAGCCCGTGCTCTTTGGCTGCAACCATGGTGGTCCGCACTGCATCAAATCCATAGCCCTGAGGATGATAGTAGGCTTCGTACACGGTTGGGCGGGCGCTGTTTAGGCTGATGCGGATAGAGCTAAGGCCTGCCTGGGCCAAGGCAGGAATGGTCTGGGGCAGGCTGGCATTGGTATTGATATTAACTGTGGCCTGACCACCCTGGACGCGAAAATGGGCAATGGCTTCTGTGATCAGGGCTGCTTCAGTCAGGGGCTCACCTTCACAGCCCTGGCCAAAGGACAGAACCGGGTTTTTGGCTCGCCTGGAATGCAGCAGCATGATCTCAACAAGTTCATGCACCGTGGGTCGGAATCCAATGCGATTTTGCGGAGACGGAAATCCAGACTCACTGGGCTGATGTGAAATACAGCCAAAACAGCGGGCATTACAGGTCTGGGCTGTGGGCAGCGGTGCTTCATAACGGCCCAGAGCCAGGTTTTTTGCGGCTGGACAACAAAAAGTGAGGGCGCAGCCAGAAAGATGCTGAATCAGGCGGTTGTGCGGGTAGCGGCGCAGTAAATCCTGGGCACCTTTGCTAATGCGTTCTGGAGCAATCTGGTTAAAGACCTGGCGTCGGTCCTTGTCCACCTGGGTGGCAGTGACCCAGAATCGGTCCTGGGCAAAGCCCACGGCACCATAGGCAAACAAGGGCAGATGTGGAGCCTGGTCAGAGGCCAGATATGCTGCTGTGCCTGACAAGGTATAGGACGGACAGACAAAGGCAGCTACTGCGCATTCTTCTATGGCTTCGACCTGGCCTGAAACAGAGTTCAGACCCAGAGCGTGGCGCTTAGGCAAGAGGTACAGATCGCTTCCTTCTGGCAAGGGGACAAGTTCCTCTGGACGAGGCAAGGTCAGTTCCTGACCACGGCGAACCAACATGAGCAGATCAGGATGGTCGTAGATCTGGCCCTCCTGATCTGCAAAGACCATGACAGGTTGGATTTTTTTTACAGCCATAAAAATCTCCTGCAAGTACGCACAAAAAAAGGCAGAGCTGTACAGCTCTGCCTTGTATATGCGCCTGGCGCATAAGGATTAACGCTTGGAATACTGGTAGCTGGCACGGGCCGCACGCTGGCCGTATTTCTTTCGTTCTTTGATTCGTGAATCACGGGTCAGGAAACCAGCGCGTTTGAGCACGCCACGCATTTCCGGATCAAATTCCAGCAGAGCGCGGCTAATGCCATGACGGATAGCCTGGGCCTGTCCGGAAAGGCCACCGCCAGTGACCCGGCAGGCAATATTGAACTTGTCCAGGGTTTTGGTCAGCTTAAGGGGCTGACAAATAATCATCTGCAGTGTGGCGCGGGGAAAATAATCTGTCAGCTCGCGACCATTAACAGTGATGCCGCCTGTTCCTTTATACAACCTGGTCCGGGAAACAGATGTTTTTCTTTTGCCGGTACCATAATAAAAATCTTGACTCATACTCATCTCCATCCCTGATTATACACTCACGTCTTGTAGCGCAGAAGGTAGCAATACCATGCTGCGTTAGATGTCCAACACTTCAGGTTGCTGAGCCTGGTGCGGGTGTTCTGTTCCGGTATATACTTTGAGTTTTTTGATCATCTGAAATCCAAGGGCACTTTTGGGCAGCATACCGCGAACAGCCTTGGTGATGACTGATTCGGGTTTGGTCTTGAGCATGTCGCTCAGTGTTGTTTCTTTCAAGCCGCTTGGATAGCCAGTATGGCGGTAATAGCGTTTCTGCGTCATCTTCTGGCCGGTTACTTTAATTTTATCGGCATTGATGACGATGATGAAGTCGCCATTATCCATGTGCGGGGCAAACTCAGCCTTGTGTTTTCCCCGAAGACGGGAAGCAATTTCCGTGGCAAGCCGACCGAGCACCTTGTCTTTGGCGTCAATGAGATACCATTTGTGGGTTAATTCGCTTGCTTTGGGACTATACGTTTTCATGTTCTGTGGCTCCTGCCTCATAAAACCCGAGTCGTCGCGGGTGCTTTCAACGTGAAGATTCGTGGTAAGATACAGTGTTGCTTGTGTTTTACCACCGTAACCGCTACAACGTAACGAAACAATACATGTGGGATAAGGAACAGACCTGCTACCCAGCCTTGCCCTGCTTGTAAAGTCTTTTCTGCCGGTTTTGCTAAAAAACTTAAGAACTATCTGCGCCAGATACATTGAAACAGGGAGGCGCATGGCCAGTATTCGCAAAGGTTTGTTACAGCTTGTGTTTTCAGGCAGTTTTATGAAGCGCTGGAATGACAAGATGCGACCCATGGAACTTGTGGAAGTGGATAAGCAGGCTCATAAAATGATTGCGGCCTGGCTGCTGTTTGAGCTTAATTCCCGTGATCTTTCGGCCCAGGCCAAAGCAGATCTGGGTGAAGAAATCGTGCGCGGCGGAATTTACGATTATTTATATCGCCTTATTATTACTGATATTAAGCCGCCAATTTTTTATCAGATTAAAGCCAATCCCGCGCATTATCAAAAACTTACGGCCTGGGTTTTAGAACAGTTGCAACCGCGCGTGCAGCCCCTGGGTCGGGAATTCTGGGAAGGAATGCGTATGCATTGCGACCGTCAGGTCAGAGGAGTTGAGAGCCAGGCTACGCGCATTCTAAACGCAGCCCATCTTTTTGCCAGCAGATGGGAATTTCATCTTATCCGCGATATGAATTCCTGGGATGAAGAAATGGCCGATATTGAGGTTACATTTCGACAGGGCCTGGAAGCATATCTGGATTTGGCCGGAGTCCGTCAACTTCTGGAAGGGCCGGGAACCCGGCTAGGAAAATTTGCCTTTATGTGTGGGCAGTTGCGCTTTCAAAAACGCTGGTCCCAGACGCCGCGTATTCCAGAAACATCAGTTTTGGGGCACATGTTTATTGTGGCCTGCCTGGGATATTTTTTCAGTATTGCAGTGGGCGCGTGCCCGGTGCGGCGACAGAACAATTTTTATACCGGACTGTTTCATGATATTCCGGAACTTTTGACCCGCGACATTATTTCTCCGGTCAAAAGTTCTGTTCAGGGCATTGGGGATCTGATTCGTGAATACGAAGCAAAGGAATTAGAACGGCGTTTGTTCTCCATTCTGGACCGGGCAGTGTATGCAGATTTAGTGAGCAGACTGGGATATTTTCTGGGCACAGAGGTTGGTTCAGAATTTGAGTCCACGATTCTGGATGGAAATCAGGCGCGTATTGTCAGTTGGGAACAGTTACAAGGGCAGTATAATGCAGATCAATTTTGTCCTAAAGACGGACATATGCTTAAAATTTGCGATCATCTGGCTGCATTTCTGGAAGCCTATACAGCCCTGACCAATGGCATTAGTAACGCGCAACTTCATCAGGCCTTATGGCGGATTCGGGT
>JAAYGZ010000087.1 GCA_012727515.1 Desulfovibrionales bacterium | reverse complement strand
TATCGTTCTGAGCAAAGGCGTCAAGCTCTGCGTGAATCTGGGTATCCTGCCCTGTATAGGATAGAGAATACAACGAGATTTGTCCGCTGCACTATGGTTTATCATTTTCATTCCCCTGTTCCAGGCAATATGATCTGAAACGTCTTCCTACCCACAGGCTGCCAGAAAATCCTCCACAGCACCAAAGCCCTGATCATCAAAAAGATGAATAATATGGCTGCCAATGACCGCCACATCAGCCAGGCCCCGCAGCATGGTCACATGCTTGGGTGAAGATATGCCAAAGCCGGCGGCAATGGGCAGGCCGGTTTTTTTCTTCAGTTTTTGCACATAGTTCATGCCGGCTTGGTCCAGGCTGGCTCCAGCCCCGGTAATACCCACTTTAAGGGTGGTGTACAGAAACCCTGAAGCCCTGGTCAGAATATTGCCCAAGCGTTCATCTTCCGTGTCTGGGGAGATAACCATAATGGGATGCAGGCCATGTGCCCTGGCTTGTTGGGCATAGTCTCCACCTGGTTCATCCCAGGACAGATCTGGCAAAATAATTCCACTGGCTCCACTGGCTGCGGCTTGGTCTAAAAAATTGTCCATGCCCAGGGCAAAGGGGATATTGGCATAGGTCATGAACATAAAAGCCATGTCCGGTAATTCCTTGGCCAGGGCAGCTCCCAATTCAAAGCAATGTCTGGGAGTAATGCCCTGATTAAGAGCGGCCTGATTGGCCTGCATGATGGTTGGTCCATCGGCCAGAGGATCGGAAAAAGGTATTTGTATTTCCACCAGGCGTACACCCTGCCTGGCCATAAGCCGGATCAATTCGGCATTGGTATCCAGACTTGGATACCCGCCCACAACATGGGTCATGAGCTGGATATCTTTACCCGTACTCAGGGCTTGATCAAGAGTATTAACCATGAGCCACCTCGCTTTTGAGAAATGCAATCCAGTTTTCCCGGTCCAGTTCCCGGGCAGTAATAAAAATATCCTTGTCCCCACGACCAGAGATGTTGACAACCATGATGTCATCCTTGGGTAAGGATGGAGCCAGTTCCACGGCTCTGGCCACGGCATGGGCAGACTCCAGGGCCGGGATAATTCCTTCCAGCTGGGTCAGCATTTTGAAGGCTTCCAGAGCTTTAGCATCAGTAATGGCTGAAAATTCAACCAGTTTTTGATCATAGAGCCAGGCCAGTTCCGGGCCTACTCCTGCATAGTCCAATCCTGCGGATACTGAATGGGTGTCCTGGATCTGGCCGTGTTCATTTTGCAGAAAATAGCTTTTGTATCCTTGGGCAATGCCAATTTTTGGAGTTGTGCCAAAGCGGGCTGCATGATCTCCAGGGTTGGGGCCTCGGCCACCTGCTTCTGCACCATAGAAGCGAATGTTCGGCTCATTTAAAAAAGGATGAAAAAGGCCGATGGAATTGGACCCGCCGCCAACGCAGGCCACCAGATGGTCGGGCAGACGTCCTTCTTGTTCCAGGATCTGGGTGCGGACTTCCCTGCCAATGACGGCCTGAAAGTCCCGGACCATGACCGGGTAGGGAAAGGGGCCCAGGGCCGAGCCCAGAATATAGTGGGTGTCCTTTAGATTCTGAATCCAGTATTTGAGGGTGGCATTGACTGCATCCTTGAGAGTTTTGGTGCCGTCCGTAACCGGTATGACCTCAGCTCCCAGTAATTTCATGGCATAGACATTGGGGTATTGGCGGCGCATATCCACTTCGCCCATAAACACCTTGCAACGTAGCCCAAAACGCGCGGCCACTGTGGCAGATGCCAGACCATGCTGTCCGGCCCCGGTTTCAGCAATGACCTTGGTCTTGCCCAAACGTTTGGCTAAAAGAGCCTGGCCCAGGGCATTATTGATTTTATGGGCACCAGTATGGGCCAATCCCTCAAGTTTGAGATAAATTTTACAGCCACCAAGTTTTTGGGTCAGGTTGTTGGCGTAATAAAGTGGTGTGGGGCGGCCACAATAACTCTGGTAGAGCTTTGCGAGTTCTTTTTGAAACAGGGGATCATCTTTATAGTGCAAGTAGCCCTGTTCCAGTTCTTCCAGGGCTGGAACAAGCATTTCCGGCACATAGCGTCCACCATAGGGCCCAAAATGACGCGGCAGCACCTCAGGAACGAGTTGATTTATCCTGGACTGTTTGTCGCTTTGTTTGCTTGTGCCTGCAACGACGTGTTCTGTTTTCATCCGGCTATCCTTAGATATGTTCTTCATGATTTCCCTCGCAACATGGTATATACCTGTTTAATTTTTTGGTGATCTTTGATTCCAGGGGCCGACTCCAGGCCAGAATTGAGATCAAACCCAGAGGCACCACAATTTTTAACACTTATTATATTGTGGGGACCAAGCCCCCCGGCCAGATACCAGACCCAGCCTGGGTCTAAATTTTCAAGCTTGGTGATATCGAGCTGCTGGCCGTGTCCACCGCCACTGGTACCGCTATCAAAAAGAAAAGCGCGACAGACCGGGGCATAGGCTTCCAGGTCAGCCTCCAGTGACTCTGTGTCTGCATAGCGTTGTGGCCAAAGGGCTTTGATGACCCGGTCTGGACCAAGAGCCAGGCATTGCTTGGGACTCTGGTGGCCATGGAGCTGGAGCAGATCCAGGCCGCTTTCTTTGGCTATGGCAGCGATTTCCTCTGTATCCTGATTGACAAAAACACCCACTTTAAGAGCTTGTTTTGGTTTTTGGGTTGCTACCCAATCTGGGCTGCATTTTCTTGGACTTTGGGGATGAAAGATAAAACCCAGCAAGTTAATGCCAAGGTGGTCACACAATGCAACGTCCTCAGACCTGGTCATGCCGCAAACTTTGATAATCATACATTCCTCCTGGGCAGACCGGTCAATGCAGTCAGTGCTAAATCCTGGTTCTGAGCACTCATCAGGGCTGTGCCAATGAGCAGGGCATCCAGCCCAGCGTTTTTCAGGGTCTGGATCTGGGATAAGGTGGAAATACCACTGGCTCCGATCCATATTTCGGAATTTTCCTTGTGCTGCACAAGGGACAAGGATCGGTTCAGGTCTGTTTGCAGTGTCTCCAGGTCGCGATTATTGACCTGGATAATATGTGCACCAATTTCTTTGGCCCGGTCCAGGTCATGTTTGTCAAAAACCTCAACAATTGGCTCCAGGCCAGAATCCAGACACAGGCGATGGCAATCGCCCAGCTCACTTTGGTTCGCAAACATGCGCACAATAAGCAAAATGGCCGAGGCAGGAGTGGCCCTGGTGGCCATGATCTGCACAGGATGGATGATGAAGTCCTTGCGCAGGAGCGGTAGCCCCAGGGAAGAAACGTCATGAAGATAGGATATTCTGCCCTTAAAATACTCTTTTTCCGTTAAAATGGACAGAGCACATGCTCCGGCCCGACGATACGCGCTACACACTTCCAGGGCATTTTGGCGTACATTGATATCTCCTTTGGACGGAGATGCCCGTTTATATTCAGCGATAATCCCGCTGGATTCTGGCCTGATCAGGGCCTTGGCAAAATCAGGCCGAGCTTCTGTCCAGGGCACAAATTCATGCCCGTGGTCTTGTTGACTTTGGAGAGCCAGAATTTCGTCCTGTTTGGCTTTTCTGAATTTTTCAAGCATTGCCAAGTCTCCCGGCCAAAGAGCCACATAATCCTTTGTTCACTTTTTCCCTGGCCAGATGCATGGCGGTTTTCAGTTTGATTTTTTCTTCAAGGAGAAAGATGGCCACGCCAAGGTTAAGAGCGACCATGTGCTGCAAGGCCAAAGGCCCATTCCCGGCCAAAACTTGTCGTTGCAGGGTCAGGGCATCTTCCTTGCGGGCACAGGCCAGGTCTTC
>JAAYGZ010000086.1 GCA_012727515.1 Desulfovibrionales bacterium | reverse complement strand
TGAAGCCCAGGCTCGCTCTGAAGAGCTTGCTGCGCATCAGACCGCGTTTAACGCCTATGTTCATGGAGATTTTACTAAGGCCCAGGCAGAATTTGCAGCACTCAGTGCTGCATACTCCTGCCCCTTGTATCAGATTTTTACACAGCGCTGTGCACGCCTCGCAGTCAACCCGCCCCAGGCGTGGGATGGAGTCTGGACCCTGACCTCCAAATAGGAGAACCCATATGGATGTACTTATTCGTGGAACCAGAGGTTCCATTCCTGTGGCATCTGCTGAAACCCAGCGCTATGGTGGCAACACCACCTGCATTGAAATCATCACCCGCGCCGGGGAACATATTCTTATTGATGCCGGATCAGGAATTCGCGCCCTGGGCGATGATTTGGTTTCACGCGGCTCCACAGAACTTTCTTTATGTTTTACCCACGCGCACTGGGATCACCTGCTGGGTTTTACCATGTTTGCTCCTATTTTTTCTTCAACCAGCACAATCAATATCCATGCGCCGTATAATATTGGTCGAGACGGGATTCGCACCGTGCTTGGTGGAGTCATGGACCGGCGCTATTTTCCTGTAACCTTTGACAATATCCCAGCCCAACTCGCCGTGCACGACTTCACGCCTGGAGATACATTTCAGATTGGATCAGCCCTGATTGAAACCTGCCCAACATGGCACCCTGGTGGAAATGTTGCCTATAAAATCACGGCAGACGGCTGGACCTTCTTTTTTTCCGGAGATCATGAATGGAGTGACGATGCCGAGGCAGAGCCTGTCTGCACCATGCTGCGCACGTTTTTAAAAGGCGTGGACCTGGCCCTGGTGGATGCGCAATATACAGATGAAGAATATCTGGCACGCCAAGGCTGGGGGCATTCCACCTACTCGGCCTGGGTACAGGTGGCTTCTGATGCTGGTATCGGCCGCCTGCTTTTTTCCCACCATGATCCTGCTCGCACAGACAAAGACCTGGATGTCATTCTTGACCACATACGTTTGCGTTTTCATCCCCTGCCCATACAGCTGGACATGGCCGCTGAAGGCATGGTCATTTCAGCCCAGGACAAAAATATACAGATTGAGCATAAAATTCTGCCCCAGGTCCACAAAGACGAGTTGCAAGGAGAATCAGGATTTACACTACTTGCCTGGATCAACGCATTTACCCAGGAACTGACTCGCTACAATGATGTGGGCGTTCTGCTGGACCGTATTTTACTTGAAGGACGCACCATTACCCAGGCTGACGCCGGTACTGTTTTTTTGGTGGAAGATGACCACCTGACCTTTGCTTTTATCCATAATGACACGCTTTTTCCTGGCTCTGCAGCTAATAAATTTGCCTATGCCAATACAAAACTGCCTTTAAGTAACACCTCTATTGCCGGATTTGTGGCCTTAAATCGCCAGACCGTGAATATTCAGGACATGCGCCACCTGCCCGCAGGCGCGCCTTTTTCTTTTAATGAAGCCCTGGACCAGGCAACAGGATACCGCACTGTATCCACGCTGACTGTGCCCATTCTTGGGCGCAACAACAGCATTTTAGGTGTCATGCAACTCATCAACAGTATGCCTGATGGCCTGCCAGAACCCTTTACCGATTCTATGGAAGCCAGAGTACAACTTTTGGCTGCCCACGCCGGAAGCGCTCTTGAACGTGGCACCATGGCCCAGGAGCTTGTTTTGCGCATGTTGGAAATGGCAGCCATGCGTGACCCGCACGAAACCGGCCCCCATGTACAAAGAGTGGGTTCGTATGCTGCAGAAATCTATCACTGCTGGGCTGAACGGCATGGCATTGATATTGACGAACTGCGCTATACCAAAAGCCAGATTCGTTTGGCTGCCATGCTGCATGATGTAGGCAAGGTCGGCATTTCTGATACAATACTGAAAAAACCAGGCAGACTGACTGATGACGAGTTTGCCATTATGCAGAAACATTGTATTTTTGGTGCTCAAATTTTCAAGACAGGCACTTCAGAACTTGATCGCATGGGCCAGGAAATTGCGCTCCATCATCACCAGAAATGGAATGGCCGGGGCTATACCGGCACTGATGCTCCTCCTCTATCAGGGCGCGATATTCCATTACCCGCACAAATCACCGCTATTGCTGATGTGTATGATGCTCTGTGTTCACGTCGCTGCTATAAAGAGGCCTGGAGTTGTACTGAAGCGGTGAAAATTATTAAAAAAGAAGCTGGTGAACACTTTAACCCGGAAATTGTTGACTGCTTTCTTGATGTTCTGGAAACCTTAGAGGCCATCCGGGCCAAATATCCAGACACTGTGGACACCTGTCAGGGAGACATTGATTAAATCGAACGTACTATCATGGCCATCGAATTTGCTTGACATGAAAGCACAGTTCATTGCGAGGGCTGCGAACGGAGTGCGTCAGTACGCGGCAATCTATAACCCACTTATAAGTCAACGATTCTGGATTAGTGCAGCGCTTCCCGCTTCGCTCCCTCGCGGTCGCAATGACTTGTTTCGATTTAATCAGCGCTTCCTTAAAAGGACAATGACCTTTAACTCAGCGCGTCCCGCAGCCATGATGCATCCAAAAAAAAAGGCTGGAAGTTGTGTGCACTTCCAACCTTTGTACAAGGAATTTTCTTTTCTCCCCTACGCGACTGTTTCCACGGCAAAGCGTTCTGCCAGATCATCAAAAAGCAGCGGCACACGTTCCTGAAAAGCCTGAAGCAAAGGCAGCATGATCTCGCGCATCTGCGGATGCGCGGCCTTGTCGCAGCGGAGCTTGAAAATATGCCGCCATTCCCGCAGATTTGCCGTGGTCACCACTTCTGTTTTCAGGCTGTTCGGCAACACACTGCGTGCTTCCTGCGCTGAGGCCCCGGCCTGCACCAGGGCCAGATACGCGCTTTCACAGGCCTGCATGGCTGACAGCCAGAGCTGGTAGCGTGCGTCATCTTCGGCCCAGAAAAACGGACGGATCACCGTGATGGAATTGCCGAATTTATCGTGGGCGTAATTGGCATAACGCGTACTTTCCTGACTAAAGGAGCACAAACGGTGACGCACCAGTTCATGGCTTACTCCCCGGTCACAGACAATGCGCACAGTAACAGAAATATGCTCCAGCACACTATCGTGGCCCATACGGACAATACGCCGGATCAGATTACGGGCCGAGTCTGGCCCGACCTTGTCTTCAGATTTGTAGCAGGTCCGCGCAGCCTGCTCCAGGTGGCGCGTAATAAACTCACCATCCGGAACATGCATAAAGCTAAAGGACGGCGCAATAATGTTCATAGTCCCCCTCCTGAAG
>JAAYGZ010000085.1 GCA_012727515.1 Desulfovibrionales bacterium | reverse complement strand
GTGACTGTGTGGTGACCATGAAAATTCCCGGCCTGTTTCAGGCTGCTGATGTTATTACCAGCGCTGCCTTTTACACCGGACAACGCGGGAGCCTCATCTATTATATTGCCAGTGACTATACGCCAAGTTCAACCCAGCACTTAGTTGACCCGCGTTATATCTTAAAAAGCTGCTGCCTGCCTGTTTTTGAGCCGCGTACACACCAGGAACTCCACGAAACAGCCCGTATTGCCGCTGACCTGGGACGCAAGTATAACACTCCGGTGGCAATCATTGCTTCTGGCGTACTCTGCCACAGCGAGGGCCTGGTGCGGCTGACCGAATGCACAACCCGGCCCAAGGCTCCGCTTCCGGAAAACATGAGCGATTTTATTACCCTGCCTGTTCGGGCGCGGATGTTCCATGATCAGGTGCGCTCCACACGCATCCCGGCTCTGCGCCAGATGGTGGAAGACAGCCCTCTTAATGTCTGGACCAAGGGCGATGGCAGGGTTGGTATTATCACGCACGGGGTAAACACCTTGTTTGTGGATGAGGTCAGGGCCACCACGGGCAAGAACATTGATGTTTTGTCCCTGGGTTTTACCTATCCCCTGCCCATGCAGCTGATCAGAAAATTCTGCGCAAGCATCCAGGGTCCGGTGCTTGTGGTGGAAGATGGCTACCGCTTTATTCAGGAAAGCATTCTGGCCGAAGGAATCCAGGTTCAGGGCAAAGGCGAGGACGAAACCATTACCGAATGGACTCCGGCCCTTATTGCTGCCCGCCTGGGACTGAGTTGCCAGGCACAACACTCTGCTGCCGCAAGTCTGCCCCGGCCACCCATGATCTGTGCGGGCTGTCCGTACCGGCTTTTTGGACAGATTGTGGGTAAAATGCGCAAGAAAGGTAAACTTGAGGCCGTGTTCGGAGACATTGGCTGCAATACCCTGCTGCATTTCCTGAACGCCATGGACACAGCCCTGGCCATGGGCGCCAGTGAAGCCAAGCGCCTGGGTTATGTGCTGTCTCGGCCAGAAGCAGCCAGCACCTGTCTGGCCGTGCTGGGCGATGGCACAGAATGTCACAGCGGCATGGATGCCACCCGCAATACCATTTTTCGCAATATACCGGGTGTAAAGGTTATTTTAAATAATGAATGGACAGCCATGACCGGAGGCCAGCCCTCGCCCACCTCACCAGCCAACCTGGCCGGCGATCCCAACAGGTTTGATCTGAATGCAAGCCTTACAGCCCACGGCGCTCATGTGGTGCAGGTCAGTGGATATGATAAAAAAGCATTGGAAAAAGCCCTGAAAGCTGCTTTGGCTGCCGCAGAAACCGGCACCTTTACCACTCTGGTGGTCACGGGAACCTGTATCCGCAAAATGCCCAAAGAAGCCTATGGCCTGAAAATGGAAGTAGATGCAGAACTCTGTGTGCGCTGTGGCCTGTGCCAGATCTGCTCTGGCATTGAGGCTGACAGCGAAGGCCTGCCCTTTTTTAACAATATCTGTACTGGTTGTGTGCGCCAGAATGCAGCCTGCGCCCAGATGTGTCCCCACGGGGCCATTGCTCCGGCCAAAGACCAAAGCGCCTGCGGCCTGACAACCTGCCCTGACCTGCCTGTGGCGCCAGCATCCATTGACGTGCCAGCCCTGACCACAGACCTGCCGCCCTTTTTATCCGTGGCTATTCGCGGCGTGGGAGGCCAGGGCAATTTGTTCTTTGGCCGCGTGCTGACCCAACTGGCCTATTTGCTGGGCTATGATCAGCACAATATCGTTAAGGGTGAAACCCACGGCATGGCCCAGATGGGCGGCCCGGTAATCAGCACCTTTGCCTGTGGCGCAGTGCACTCTCCTGTGCTCATGCCCGGCACGTGCCAGTGTCTGGTCTGCATGGAACGCAGTGAGGTTTTCCGGCCCGGATTTTTAGACATGCTGCGCCCTGGAGGCACAGTGATTCTGGCTGATACAGCCATTGTGCCACCCATGTTCAAGGCAGAAAACTACCCCAGCATGGAGGCTGTGCGCCAGGCCCTGGACGCATTTACTGTTATTACCGTGGATGTGCTGGGCACTGCTCTGGGCCTGGGTGATCCCACTGGCCGCAGTGCCAATGTGGTTATGATCGGCGTGCTAAGTACCCTGACTCCGTTTGATTCTTTCCCGGACCACTACTGGCTCCAGGCCTTAAAAAATGTCAGCCCCAAACCAGCCATCTGGCAGGCCAATTACGCGGCGTTTCTGGCCGGTCAGAGCCTGGGGAAAAAATAAACCCACCTGACTGCCCGGCTGATACAGAACATTTTCCTGGGCAGCCTGCATCAACATGGGCGCGGTTCCAATAAGAACCGCGCCCTTCCTGTGTCTGTGCAGGACAATCCTTATTGGCCATAGTGGCCTTTGCATTGAACCACCTGACAGACATCCCCTTCAATTCGATATACAAGACGATTGTATCCATCAATGCGGCGGCTCCAAAACCCAGACAAATTGCCTTTAAGTGGCTCTGGTTTTCCCAGGCCGTCAAAAGGGTGATTGCACACAATATCTTTGAGCAATGTATTGATACGCTTTACAGTCTTTGCATCCAGGGCTTGCCACTTTGTGTACTGCTCCCATG
>JAAYGZ010000084.1 GCA_012727515.1 Desulfovibrionales bacterium | reverse complement strand
GCACCAATGCGTCCTTCTGGGCGCAAGCCCTTCATATAGGTCAGGAAATTGGCCATGAGCGGCAAAATGCCGTTATTGTGCGTGGGAGAGCCGCAAATAAGGCCTGTGGCATCAGCCAACTCAGCCATAACGTCACTGTGGTGAAACTGCTTCAGGTGCATGAGGCGCACCTGCACGCCCACATCCATCAGCCCTTCGGCAATGGCTTTGGCCATTTTTTCCGTGGAGTGCCACATGGTATCATACACAATCACAGCCTTGTTCCTGGGTTTTTGCAGGGCATAGGCGCGGTAGGCTTCCAGAATGCGGCCCACATGAGAGCGCCAGATAATGCCGTGGTCCGGAGCAATCATGTCAATATCAAGGCCCAGTTCAGCCACCTGGTCCAGAACAGTCAGTACCCTGGCGGAGTAGGGCAGAACAATATTGTGGTAATAATGGGAACTGGCAGCCATGAGCATGTCCAGATCCAGTTCATCGTCAAAGCGCTCGCTTGTGGCAATGTTCTGGCCAAAAGCATCGTTAGAAATGAGCAGCTTGTCTTCAGGAAGATAGGAAAACATGGAATCTGGCCAATGCAGCATACGAGTTTCAATAAACTGCACTGTGCGCTGGCCCAGGCTGATGCTGTCACCCGTCTGCACTGGATGATAGGGCCAGTCTGGCTCATGAAAATGGTCCAGCAGCATGCGGTGTCCCATTTTGGAGCAGAAAATCTTTTCCGGGCGGATTTTTTCCACCAAAAAGGGCATGGCCCCGGAATGATCTGGCTCAATATGATTGCAGACAATATAATCTATTTTTTCCAGAGGGATAATACTGCGGATCTGATGGTACAAATCCATCTGAAATTTGTCCGGCACAGAGTCAAAGAGGGTGATTTTATCATCAATGACTAAAAAAGCGTTATAGGTGGTTCCCTGGGGGGACTTGGAATAGCCGTGAAAATCGTGGATGTTCCAGTCAACAACGCCAACCCAGTATATTCCTTTTTTTATTTCAATGGCAGCCATGAGTCTCCTGCTTTGTTTGTGAGTTGGGCCATCTTTTACGATGGTGTAGAAAAAGGCCCTGGTTCAGAGCAGAACCAGAGCCTTGCGCAGACCTTAGTTTTCCTTGACAAAGTCTTCTTTGCCAGCCCCACAAAGGGGACAGACCCAATCATCGGGAATGTCTTCAAACTTGGTTCCAGGCGCTACGCCATTATCAGGGTCGCCTTCAGCAGGGTCATACACATAGCCACACAGCGTACATACATATTTATCCATGTTCAGATCTCCTTTTTGGGTTAGTGTTCTTTTTTCCACTGTCCGTGCAAATTACAATATTCCCGGGCCGTGACATGCTCGGCCTGAATGCAAAATTCTGCCTCAGGAGCCTGGCCTGGGCTTAAATACTGGCGATAGACCTTGCCATCAGCAATAAGTTCAATCCATTCAATATAGTGTTTGTCCAGCATGGGGTGGGCCTCGGCGCCAACAATGACCTTGTAGCCAGTGGCTGTTTTTTCAATGAGCGGCACATGCTTTTCTTTGGAAGCGTCCACAGTGCCTTCCAGCAAGAGCTCCATATCTTCGCCGCAGCAGACCAGGGTGCCAGCACCACCGTGCATGACTTCAACAATATTTCCACACAGTTTACAATGATAGACTTCCAAACGTGATGCCATATACCTCTCCTGTCTTAGTGTTATTTCAGAAAAGTAGTCGGGCCTGAATAGCAGAAAAAAAGATGCTGGGCCAGTTTTTTTGCACGCAAAAAGCTCTGCTTCGTTCTACCTTAAAGTGGTGCATGGCCTATTGGCACTGAGGGCAGACACCTTCGAACTCCAGGTTATGGCCAGAGATGACAAAATCAGTATCCAGTTTTTCTTCAATGTCTGAAATATCTGGCGCTCCAAAAATATCACCTACTTTGCCACAGTGCGTGCAGCGAATATGATGATGACGAGACATGTCTCCATCAAAGCGCTTTTGTCCAGCGGCATTTTCCAGCTTGCGCACCAGGCCCAGAGAACTGAGCACTTCCAGGTTGCGATACACGGTGCCCAGGCTGATGCGAGGCATGTGCTGACGCACCATGTCATAGAGTTCATCGGCCGTTGGATGTGAGGTAACGGATTGAAGTTGTTTGAGGATTATTTTACGCTGATTGGTTAACCGTCTGTCCTGGCCCAGAGACTCTTTCATATCTTGCTCCATTATTGATAATAATTATTTAATAACTGTTATTATTATGTCCCATGCCATGCGTCAAGTATAATATTTCCTCTCTCACTCTCCTGCCTGATCTCCTGCCTGACGCGCTGAATGTCTGATTGCCTATCCCCGGACATCTGGATAGGTGGCCCAGAAGAATTGGGAGGAAGTATGAGACAGGTGCTGCTTATTCTATGTTTTCTTTTTACTTTGGCCAGTACGTCATCTGGCTATGAATATCCGCTGACAGATCCTTTTGCGGCCACGGTTTTTGGCACGCGACCCCAGGATGAATTTGCCTTACGCTCAGTGCGTTCAACAGGGTTGGCAGATTTTAATCCGTTGCAGGGGTTTGGGACGCAGCATATCCGGGAAATAGTGGTTCATGATCGCCCTGTGCCTGATGTGCTCTGGTATAATGATACCCTGCAATACACCAAGGCAGTGCAGAAGAAGCCTGCCCCGCTTTTGTTTGTGATTGCGGGCACGGGATCGTCCTATGCGGCGGAGAACTGTCGTTTTTTGCAGGCAGTTTTTTACCGGGCTGGTTTTCATGTGGTTTGTCTTTCCTCGCCCACGTATTCCAATTTTGTGGTCAGCGCGTCTGCAACCCAGGTGCCTGGCTATATTCCCCATGATGCAGCAGACCTCTATCAGTGTATGCGGTTGCTCGCTGATCAGATCGGACGAGAACGCATCACCGATATGCATGTTATGGGCTATAGTCTGGGAGCAACCCAGGCTGCCTTTGTGCGCGAACTTGATGCACGGGAAAAACACCTGGGGTTGCGCAAAACCCTGCTCATTAATCCGGCAGTCAATGTGCTGACCTCGGCCATAGCCCTGGACAAGCTCCTTGAAGACAATGTGAACAGCAAGGAAGAAGCAGCCCGTGTTGTGGCCAATCTGATCCACCGCTTGTCTGAGGCCTACCGGGATCGGACAGTCGTTAATTTTGGCGATGACTTTTTATATGATCTGCAAAAAACTCATCCCCTGACAGATAAGGAACTCAAGATCCTTATTGGCGTTGCGTTCCGACTTTCTTTGGCCTCCATGGTTTTCAGCAGCGATGTGTGTACCGGGGCAGGCTATATTGTACCCAGAGGACATCACGTGGCCAAGGATGAATCCCTGGACCCATACCTGGATGCGGCTGTGGAGATCAGTTTTGCTGAGTATGCCAGGGAATACCTTATTCCCTTTGTGCAGTTTCTGCATCCAGAGCGCAGTGCTGATGAGATTATTCATAGCTGTAGCCTGGAAGCCATTGCCCCGTTTTTACAGGATAATCATGACATTGCCGCCATGACGAATCAGGATGATTTTATCTTAAGCAGTGCTGATTTTGTGTTCTTACAGCAAACATTCGGGCCGCGCCTGACTCTGTATCCAGTGGGCGGGCATTGCGGAAACCTGCGTTACCGCGACAATGTCGCGGCCATGTTGGCATTTTTTCAACAAAAAGGATGAGTCATGCGCTACGTGTATGCTAAATATTTGTTACGGTGCTGGGCGTTACTGTATTTTCTGATTCTTGCAGGCGGATGCGCCTCCCTGCCTGAACATCAGCCAGGCCCTTTTGTGGCTCCAGTGCATCGGGGAGTGTCTTCACAGCCTGACCAATCATATCGTCCTTTTTTAATTGAAGACCCGTGGGAAGGATTTAATTTGCGGATGTACCGCTTTAATGCCCAGCTGGATCGCTATGTGTATTTACCGGTGGTCAATACCTATGAACAGGTCGTGCCGGAAAGCGTGCGCCACGGGGTGAGCAATGTTTTTAATAATCTCAAAGAG
>JAAYGZ010000083.1 GCA_012727515.1 Desulfovibrionales bacterium | reverse complement strand
ATGATACCCAGAGCAAAGGTTACGGCCCGGTGCAGTGTTCCTGGCCGATATAAACCAAGGTCAGCGGCAATGCGTGGGTAGTATTCGCGCAGCACTCCAGTGGCGTAGCCCACCTTGTACTCTCTGGCGATCAGTTCTTCTGCAGTAATAGGGTGATAATGCAGGGCAAAAGCAGCACGGTTGAAGCCTAGTGTATATCCTGCTTGTACACAAGCAAAGGCCAGGGCTGTATCTTCAAAAGCATAACGTTTTGCTGCAAATGCAGGATCAAATCCGCCAACAGCGATAAGTTTGTCTCGTTTTACAGCAAGATTTGCTGTATATACATATAGATATGAAAGGTTATGGTCGTCAGTCACCTTGTCAAACGCAAATTGCATTCCATGCTCATCCATATAGCTGACTATCCAGCTGTCAGCCAGTTCGGGATGCCAGGCGAGCATTCCCTGGGACAGGTCAAACCCTTGATGCAGGAACTGTGTATGAGCGCGTAACAGGCCAGGTTCAGGGAACACATCATCATCCAGAAAAAGAATATAGTCCTGGGTGGCCAGGCTCAGGCCGGTATTACGGGCCATGCCAGGGCCGGCATTTTTCTGGCGCACTGCACGCACCAAGCCAGGATGCTGAGAGGCCAGGCCTTCAAGCAGAAGCGGTGTTTTATCTGTAGAGCCGTCATCAACCACAATGAGTTCGCACTCTGCGATACCATCCATGCGGAGCATGGCAGCCAGGGCGTTTTGCAGTACAGGGGCGCGATTATAGGTGGGTACAATAATGCTGAACATCAGTGCTGGCCCGTAAAATTTGAAGGGATTGTTGTTTCTGCTTCAGGCACTGGATGGATTCCGGAATAGAGTGCTTCCAGGGCAGTCATCATGCTGCGTGGAGAAAAGCGATGAAGAATGGCGTGTTGGGCCTGGGCGCCGATTTTCTGGCGCAGGGCTGCATTGTCCAGAACCTGAGTCAGAAGCTCTGCCAGGGCCTGGGCATTGCCACAGGGAAAAAGAAAGCCGGTCCGGCCATGCTCAACACATTCGCGCACTCCAGGCACGTCACTGCCAATCACAGGTTTGCCTAAAGCCATGGCTTCCAGCATGGCGTAAGGCAGCCCTTCGCGGTGCGTGGAAAGTACCATGACATCGCAGGCTGCAAGAAGCTGGGGCACGTCACTGCGCCAGCCCACAAGATGAACCAGGTGCTCCAGCTTCTTGTCGCGAATACGAGCGCGAATTGCATCGCGATCTTCTCCGTCTCCAGCCAGAAGAACCTGGAAGTCTGAACGGGTTTGCGCAAGGATGTGTGCGGCATGAATCAAGGTTGGAACATCTTTTTGTGCGTCAAAGCGAGCAGTTGAAAGGATAATTTTTTTTCCTTGCAGCGGTTTGATATCTTTTGGAAGTGCAGAGCCGCCAGGCTGTGTTGCAGGTGCTGACAAATCAACAGGAACTGCATTGCGTATCAAGGTCAAACGATGGTTTTGACCAAATATGCTGGAGATATCGTGTAGTTCTGAGTCGGAAACAGCAATAACTGTATCAGTTAAAGGGAATAATATGCGTTCAATCGCAGAAAAAATAAAACGGCGTAGTCCTGTGCTGCGCAGGCAGTACATAAGGTGCGGAGTATAGAGAACTCGACGTGGTCGCCAGGCTAACGTGGCTAATCTGCCTATGGCGCCTGCCATGGAACTGTGACAATGCAGAACATCGGGCTGTACATGACGCAATAGTCTGGCCATATTATAGAAGGCAGTCGTGCTGGCCAATGGATTAAGGCCGACAGGTGTTTCAACTGTATATGATTTAAGTCCGGCAGCAGTAAAGATGGAATGATATCCACTTATATTATGAGGTAAATATGCTTTATTGAGTAATTTATCCGGAAAAACACCAATGAGTTCAAATTTTGTATGATCAATTTGCGTGACAATATCCTGAATGTGGCGGAGCACTCCGCCCAAGGATACTGTGTAGAGTAGAACTTTAATTCTTTTCTGATGCATAAGCAGTTTTATTTATCTGACTTTAAAATATGGGCTGTATTTCTTTTGTTGTTTTGTCTGTATTTTTTTCTGGCATAAATACAAAGGGACGTTCTGTAAGCGGCACAAAGCGAGAAACAGCCATGGCCATACCGAGAATGATGAAAAACATTTTTGTAACTTTGGTAAATAATTGCACATCTGCAAATAATCCAGCCAATAAGTAAATAAGAAGTGCTTGCAGAAAAATATGCATGCGCGAAGCATTGAGTGTGTCATTATGCTGCTGATAAAAGGAAAATCTTTGCGCAACGATCCATACTGCGGTGATGTAAAAAAGCGTCTGAGCTGCAAATCCCAAGATTCCATGTTCTACAAGTGTTGTCAGCAGTACGTTATCCGCAACAAATATTTGTTCTACATCAAGTCCAAAAGGTGCTTGCGCTGTGTCTATGAATTCCATGTACCTTGATCTGAAATTCATATGTCCAACACCAAAGGGAAAGTAGTTGGTAAACATATTGAAACCAACTTTCCAATAATAAAATCGATTTTCAAGATTGGATGGGTCAAGGATACGCTGGCTAAATCCTGAGGAGCTCATGCGCAAGGCAAGTATGCCAGTCCCCAGCATTCCAAGCGAGGCTAAAGCAGGAAGGTAGCGTTTAATGTGTTTCAGGTTGCATATACAAAGAGTCAGAGCCAGGGCTAACCACACTCCTCGTGTAAAATTGACAGCTATGCCTGCTCCAAGCAGAAGCAGGGCTGAGTATTTAATGGCAAAATGCTTTTGGCGTACAAAATAATACACAAAAGGAAGGCCCATGGCCACAAATGTACCTGCTTCTGAAGGGTGAAAATAAACTGCATACGGTCTATAATATCCTCCTGCATACGTATAATCCTGTGGAGCAAGATATATGAAGTTATCCACTACGCGCTCTGCTATTTTCATCAGAGGATTTGTTTGTGCGACAACTTCAATACATAACATAGCAGATAATAATAATGTTGTTATTGCTATAACTGCAATTAAAATTTCAATATTATTTTCTTTTGTTTCGTTTAAGAATAAAATGTAAAAAAATATTCCAAATATCACTGTTTCAGTAAAATTACGAGGCCCTGTTTGCGCAATAGACTCTGTAAAAAATGGCACTACTGTGGCTAATATAAATAGTAACAAAAAAATCACCAATTTTATTTCACCCATATGTAGTGATTTTTGTTTCATAAACCCATAAACAAGAAAGAGATACGTTAAAAAAAAGAAAAAGAGAAAATCTTCGGCATAAAGTTTAGGAAGCCCTGGAAAAACACGAAGACTGAGGAAAAAAGGGCATAAGCCAATAATAACAATTGCCAGGCTTAGTCCAAAGCTGGGCTGGTTATAACAATACTTCAAAGCTGTTAACGCAATGATTGCGCCCAAAATAAGGAGCACTCCCTTATCCTGAAGATAGGCCAGGGCCAGCCCGTAAAGAACGGCTACGACAAGGGTGACAATATGCTGGATGCTCAGTGCTTTCATATAGTTTTATTGCATAAGGCCGGAGTAGAGGTTGTACAAGCAAAGGGCTTGAGTAGTGCTACCAATATGCCGCTCAATAAAAGTTCGCTCCCCAGCGTTGCCAGAGCTGAACCTAGAATACCATATTTGGGAATAAGTTCTGCATTAAGCCCTATATTGATTGCCAACAAAGGCATGGCTACAAAAAATAATCTGCGTATTTTGGAGGTAGCAACAGCAAAATTGGCTAACAACGAATTAATATAAATAAAGGGCAGGGTCAGCATAAGACAAGTCAGAACCGGAGCTGCCTGAACATACTCTGGTTTGAAGAAAGACAAGAGTTCCTGCCGCAACAGGATAAGGGGCAGGGATAGACATATAAACACTATAAACGCACCTTTGAAAAGTGTGCCTGGCCGTACTCGCGAGCTATCTCTGGCAATGGCTGGAAAAATAGCTGTCAGATATCCGGCGAACATGGCAATACCAAAGTCAAAAATTTTATATGCGGCCTGATATAAACCAGTTTCGTACAGATTTGCCATTTTAGAGAGCATAAATATATCTATGCGAAAATATGCTACAGCCAGGATTTCAACGCCAAACAGCCAGGAAGAGTCTGAGATAAGTTTTTTTGTTTGTCCGCCTGAGAGGGTAAACGGAGTTTTTCCTTTGTAATGACTCAGAAAAAGTATGGCGGGAATACTTAAGCGT
>JAAYGZ010000082.1 GCA_012727515.1 Desulfovibrionales bacterium | reverse complement strand
GTGCATCTGCTGCGTAGCCACGCAGATCAGCTCGTAACTGGTTTTGTTTGCGTATCCGCAACCGGTTGTAAATTTTGGGAGAACTCAGTGCTCCCAGCCCAGATTCACCACAGCAGTGCGGAGAAATACGCACCGTACTCTGAACAGCCTGCCCCAGGCGCCGGGCATAGATTTCCGCTGCCTTGAGCGGAGCAATACCAGTCCATTCATGATGGCAGGCCGCGTGATAGAGCAGGTTTTGCGGGCCCTGGCCAAAATTCATGCTACTGTGCTCCAGAATGTACTGCACCACATCAAAGGCCTCTATCTGCTGCGTGTCCAAAGACATCAGCCGGTATCCACTGACCCCTTCACGGCAGGTTCCGCAGGACGTGAGTATGGCTTTCACTGCAAAGCCAGCCTGTTCAGCCTGGCTGATAGTCAGTTCCAGCAGCTTTTGATTGTCCATGCTGACGCGGTCAAACTGGGTTTTGCAGCCAGAGGCAAGCAAAGGATAGCCACAGCATAAATGATTGGGCGGCAGAATAACACTGACGCCCGCGTCCAGCAGAAGCCGCACACTGGCCAGGCCAATGGAGCGATAAAACAGACTGGCCCCGCATCCCGGAAAATACAGCACGGCCTCGTGCCTGGCGCTGGGCGTGGTAAAGATATTGCCGTGCTCAAGTTTAAGAGATTGCTTTAAGTTTTTGAACTGCGTGCTGGGACCAGGGCCGCGCAACAGCGGTGTTTCCAGCTTTTCCCGCCACGAAACAGGCAAAAGCTTTACTGCACGGTTGCCCAGCTCCTGTCCCAGGCCAGCTACTTTAGCCACTTTGGGCAGCACGGTCTGAGGGTCCTGGCTTAACAGATTCAGGACTCGATTTTTGAATGGATGCCCGCCAGCGCCCTTTTCTTCCAGATAGGCCCGCATGTGCAGGGTGACATCCTGAGTGCGGATTTTGACCGGACAAATAGCATAGCACTTGCCACAGGCTGTGCAATGCTCCAGGATTTTCTGCAATTCACCCAGCAAACGCGGCTCAGGCTCTCCATTTTGCAGTTGTGAATAATAAATTGCTTCCACCAGAGCGCCTAGAGTCATATTTTTATTGCGCGGATGAAAAAGAAGTCCTTTTTGTGGAAAGTACATGGGGCAAACCTGTTTGCATTTTCCACAACGAGTACAGGTCTGAATATTGAGCAAAAGATTTATGAGATTTTCTTTGCTCGGCAAAGCAGTTTTGTTAATATCTTTAATCAGGCGATTAAAGGAGAATGTATAGGGCACAACAACCAGATCACGCTGGGTAAGTTTGCCCGGATTAAAGATATTGTTGGGATCAATTTTTTTCTTGTATTCACGCAAGGCTGCAATTTTTTCTTCATCCAGAAAGCCAATTTTGGTAATGCCAATGCCATGTTCGCCCGAAACCTGGCCTTTCAGTTCCAAAACCTTGCGAAACAATTTACCCACGGCCTCTTCTGCCAGGCTCAGCATGTGCGGATCATTGGAATTGACCGGCAGGTTGACATGGCAATTTCCATCTCCGGCATGCATATGACTGGCCACAATAAGCCTGGTGTCTTGCATCTGCTCGAAAATTTTAGACAAATCATCATGCAACTTGGGATATTTTCCTTTAAGGTGCTGGAAAAAGAAAGAAGTTTGCAGTTCCAGTTCCTGTTCAGGCAGTTCATCTTTGGTGGTTTTGCCACGAATAATAGATGTGGCCACATCCATTTCCATGTGGATAAATTCATCATCATCTTCAATATCATACAGCAACTGAACCTGTTGCAGGGCACTGCGGTAAGCAATGGCCAGATAATACAGGTTCAAGGCCTCAAGAAAATCAGAAAATTCAGGGATAACATCTGTGGGAATGACAATATCTTCATTGATCTTAAAGCCGCTGGTACGCTTGGAAATGGCTGAAAGCTGGTGACGATCATGCCAGAAAACCTCGGCTTCCTGATCGTCCCGGGCCACAAAGCTCTCCACATTATCATAGCCAGCACAGATCTCACCTACCCGGCGCACAGCATCATCAACAGCAGCCTCATCATGAGAATCAAGCTGCACAATGAGCACAGAAATGGGAATGCCCGCAAATTCCTCTGATTTTTTCGCGTAGCCAATGGCCTGAACATATTTGATATTAAATTCTTCCAGGGCTGAAATTTTTACTAAATCGCCCTGGGTCCGGATTTCATTGCGCAGAGCCACAATATCTTTAATCACCAGCATGGCATTGCGCATGGAATTACCAAAAAATTCCAGGCAGATAACTCGCTTGTGTGGCAAGACTGCATGCAAGGTGAAGGTCGCCTCGGTAATAATGCCATCCACCCCTTCTTTCTGCACTCCAGGCAGTCCGCCCAGGTATTTATTGGTCACGTCCTTGCCCAGAGCAGCGCCACGAATTTCATTACCGCGCAAGGCCAGGGTTTCCTTGAGATTACCAAAATCATCACGGATTTCAAAAAAAGCAGTTTCTGAAGGCAGAATCTTATGCCACGGATGATCAATCCGGGTAACATGAATGATTTCACCAGTGGGCAGGACCATGGTATAGGCCAGGAGGTTATCCAGGGTCGTGCCATATTCAAAAGCAAAAGGCCCGCCTGCATTTTCCGCCACATTGCCACCAATGGACGAAGCTGCCTTGGACGCGGGGTCAACGGTCAGCAGCAAGCCTTTGGCAGCAGCAGCCTGAATGGCGTTTGCAGTGATAACTCCGGATTGCAGCGTAATGGTGCGCCTTTTTTCATCAATGCCAATAACATCTTTCAAACGACTCAGGCTTAAAATCACGCTGCGCGGCTTGGCCGGCACTGCTCCGCCGGTTAACCCAGATCCGCCACCACGCGGCACAATGGGAAAACCCATTTCATTGGCCAAACGGATAATGCCCTGAATCTGAACTGTATTTTCCGGAAATACAACCAGAGTTGGCAGCTCCATGCGCAGGTCTGTGGCATCAGTAGAGCATTCAATGAGATTGTTCGGAGCAGAAACAATCTGCTCTTTGTCCATAATGGCTGACAAGCGCCCAATAAGCGTCGTGCGAAACTTTTGATCCGCCTCAAAACTCTGCCAGAAACGATCCAGACAGCCAGACAATTCCCGATAGTATTCAGGCGATAACGCTGCCCGTTCAGCCTGCAACCGGGAAAAAACGCTGTGGCGCACATCTTTGGGGGGAATAAAGGGATTGTAGCGAATAATGAACAGCTCTTCAGCCAAATCAAGGGCTAATTGCTGCAAATACTCAGGCCAGGTCTGAAATTCTTCCAGGGGCAGGCCCAGAACGCGCTTGACTAAGCGCTCCGGAGCCAAAGAAATATGTGGTCCTTTTTGAGGCATGATATCACCAGAATTATGCCGTGTAACGGCAGATATAGTTAAGAAACTTCACAAAAAATCAGTGCAGCCCGCTGCCGGACACAAGGATGTTCGGACGATACCGCTTTGTCCTGCCCATGCAGGCGGGCATGAGTTTTTAGTTTATCCATTGGAAAAACGTATTTTTTAAACACTCACTCCAGGCTTGGCAAGGCATAAAAAGCCCCTGATGTTACGCCAAGATATATTCGTAACAATTTTACGCCATAAATTATAGATCAAAGCCCGGTCTATGCGCACAAAGTTTTTCTTCTTGACGAAGCACAAAGACTGGGCAACAGACAACACACATGGTCCCTGGAGCAATCCAGACCATGCCGGCCTGTTCGACTGTGTGCATGTATCAGGAAGATTTACCATGGCGTATGATGTAGACATTTTTTCTCTGGACCATGATTTTTCTGAAAACAATTCCGCTCCTGCCTGCCTGGCGCCAGCACTTTGTGTTGAGGAAAATGCACCCGGCATCAAAGCATCTGGCTCTGGCCTGAGCATGGCGCTTATTCTGACTGTGCTTCTGCATGGCGCAGTTGCCACGGCCATGAGCCTGTCCATAGCCTCGGTGCCCATGCTGCCTGCTGTGGTTGAACTGGCGTTATTTTCCAGCCCGCCTGCTGGCCCTGCCCCAGGCTCTCTCCCTGTCGGAAGTCAGTCAGCCCCTGAAATACCTGCAGCCCCTACTCCTGTATTGTCAGACCCACCAGCGCCCCCTGTTGTCACGCAGCCTGAGCCAACGCCTGTGGCAGAAAAAAAGCCTGTGCATATTCCCAAAAAAAGCGCCAAAAGAACTATACCCAAAAAGCAACAACCTGGCCCTGTCCCTCCAGCACCAACACAGAACGCGCCTGCCCGGCCAGGCTCAATCCAGGCTGCGCATGCACCAGTGGCTGGACATTCATCTGCCCCGACCAATACTGGTCCCGGCTCCGGCACGGGTCATGGCCAGGGAAGCGGAACCAGCACGAGCGAACACGCCAGTGACCAGAATCTGCTTGGATCAGGGCCGGTACAGGCTGGTTTTGGCGAAGCAGACGGGCCTCGCTTTGTGCGCCGGGTAACGCCTGTGTTTCCCCGGCTGGCCCGGCAGCGTGGCCGTGAAGGAGTGGTTATTTTACGTCTGCGCATCAGCGCCCAGGGCGATCTGATCAATGCCGAAATTGTACAGAAAGCCGGATATGGATTTGATGAAGAAGCCTTACGCGCCGCTCACGCCTCTACCTATGCGCCGGCCAGATACAAGGGCCGCCAGGTTGAGTGCTCGGCCTTGCTCCCCATCCGTTTTTCCCTGCGCAACGGCTGAAAAAGACGCTGAGTTGTTCTCAGCCCTGAGCTATCCCACGCATCAATGCTGATTACGCG
>JAAYGZ010000081.1 GCA_012727515.1 Desulfovibrionales bacterium | reverse complement strand
TGCGTTCACACCATTACAACGTACCAATCTGATAAATAGCCGTAGAAATTCCAAACGCCAGAACCGTGTTAAAAATCACGGAAAAAGTGGCCCATTTCCAGTTGAGTTCCTTGGCAATCATGACCACAGCCACAAAGCAGGGGGCGTACAAAAGCACAAACGCCATAAAACTCAAGGCCACCCAGATATTCCAATGAGGATCATTACGTAATCGCTCAGACAGCTTCCCACTTTCGTCAGGATCTACTTCACCCAGAGAATAGGCTGTGCCCAGACTGGAGACAACAACTTCCTTGGCTGCAAATCCTCCGATCAGAGCTATGTTGGTGCGCCAGTCAAAACCAGCCAGGCGCGATACAGGCTCCAAGGCGGTGCCAACCTTGCCGGCCAGGGAATACTGCAATGTTTCCTGTGACTTGTCATTTTCCAGATTCGATAAGGCCAGGTCTTTGTCGTCCTCGTTATCCCAGGCCTGGGCTTCTATGACAGCTTCCTGGCTTGCGTAATGGTTTTCCCGTTCTTCCGGCAGTTCGGGAAAAGTCATGGCCGCCCACAATAGCACAGAAACAGCCAGAATCACTGTTCCTGCTTTTTTAATATACTGCCAGGCACGCTCCCAGGTATGCAGCAGCAAACCCCGTAAGGTGGGCAGGCGATAGGGGGGAAGTTCCATGACAAAAGGCGTGGCTTCACCACGAATAATCGTGGAACGCAGCAACCAGGCTGAAAGCATGGCCACTACCCAACCCGCCAGGGTGACCCAGAACATGACACTTGCCCCGGAATCCGGGAAAAACGCTGCGCTTAAAAGCAGAAAGACCGGTACTTTTGCACCACAGTTCAGAAACGGGGCTGTCAGAACAGTGGCAATTTTTTCCTTGGGACTGCGCAGAGTTCGGGTCGCCATAATTCCTGGCACAGCACAACCACCAGGAATACCGCCAGACATAATAAAAGGCATGACCGAGCAGCCATGCAGGCCGAAAATACGAAAAACACGGTCCAGCATATAGGCCATGCGCGCCATGTAGCCGGAATCTTCCAGAATAGAGAGGAAAAAGAACATGATCAGAATAAGCGGAGTAAAGCTGAGCACTCCACCAACGCCGTCAATAATACCTGAAACAAGCAAAGAACTGAACAAGCCTTCAGGCAGAACCGCTTCTACCGTCTCACCCAGCCAACCAAAAAAATCCTCTACCAAGCCCAAAGGAATATCGCCCAGAACAAAGGTCAGCACAAACATGAGGTACACAATAACAAACATGAGTATTGGCCCGGCCAGGCGATTGGTCAGCACCAGGTCAATCTTGTCTGTTAAGTCATAGCGAGCCTGCTGGCTGGAACGGGTAACAATGCCATCTTTTAACAAAGAGGTAATAAACCCGTAACGATAATCAGCAATAAGGGATTCAGGCTCCATGTTCAGGGTCTGGCGACAATGTTCAGCTACCTGACGCACAATTTCCCGCAAACGGGCGTGGACTTCAGGGTTAGCCTGGCCCAGAGTCAGGATTTCTTCATCATTTTCCAGATATTTGAGGCCCAGCCAGCGGGCTGGATAGCGTCCATCCAGAAAAGATGCTTCGTCAATAATGGTCTGCATTGTATCCAGGGCTTCATCCAGGTCATGCCCATAGGAAATACGCAGGGGCTTCCGCTCAACCTTGTTTTTGATGGCCGAGTAGATTTCTTCCAGAATTCGTTCTTTGCCTTCGCCAGTGCGGGCCACCAGATCCATGACAGGCAAACCCAAAACCTTGGATAAGCGATTCGTATCAATGGTCATGCCTTTGCGCCGCACTTCATCCATCATGTTCAGGGCCACCAGAGCCGGACTGCCCAACTCCATAATCTGGACCACCAGATAGAGCGAGCGTTCCAGGTTGCTGGCATCCAGCACAGCAAGCACAGCATCAGGCTGGTCATTGACAAGAACATTGCGGGCAACCAGCTCATCCTGGGTATAGGCAGTCAGGGAATAGGTGCCAGGCAGGTCAATGACATGCACATCCAGATCATTAATCTGCAAACGCCCTTCGCGTTTTTCTACTGTAATTCCGGGATAATTGCCGACATGCTGCCGCGAGCCGGTCAGGCTGTTAAACAGGGTTGTCTTGCCTGAATTGGGATTGCCCATCAGAGCCAGGGTTGTACTCACTGTTGGCCTCCTTGGGTGTTGACAAAAATAAAATCAGCCTCGCTGTTACGCAGGGTCAGGGTAAAATCTCGCAAACGCAAGGCCACCGGATCCTGAAGCGGTGCTCGACCTATAACAGTAATAACAGTTCCCGGAACAAGGCCCATATCGCGAATACGACGACCAAGTTCGCCTTTGGCATTCACCTCAAGAATAGTTGCAGGTGAATTCACCGACAAAGATCGTAAACACACTCCAACACCAGCAGTCATAGCACCTCCAATAATTAGTTTCCGCTAACTTAAAAAATAAAAGAATATACAGTACGCGCCCTGCCCAGCCCATCTGCAAAACAGCCAGCACAACTGAAACACAAAAAGAAGAACAACACTTCAGGGCACACATTGATTACAAACGTACTGAGCACATCAAAAGAAAATGCTGATCAATTTCGTCATTGCGCAGAACAAGACTGCATTGGCAGCGCACCCAAAAACACAGTCTTACTGTTCCGTATTCTGCTTTGAACAGGTCTGCGCATTGCCTTGTTGCAAATTACCCAGCCCAGAGGACTGACACTGGCCAGAGCAGCCGCAGCATCCTCCTGAACGTTGTCGCCGCAATATCCTCACCAAGTACAGTGCTGCCCCAATCACAACCAGACCAGTAAGGAGAAGATCAAGGGACATAGCAGCCTCCATCAGTTAAAGTTAATCATGTCTAAATTAGATAAAGAACGCTTCTGGCTTTTGTCAAGACTAAATCAGACAAGTCAAACTATTTTCAGCCCGCAAGCCTGCATATTATCCAGATGTGTTTGGGAATAAAAAGCCGGGAGAGCAGCAGGCATGGGCACTGGACGCCCATGAAGCAGGCCCTGCAGATAGGCAATGGTCTGCGCCACAACTTCAGGCCTACCACTTGGGCCGTGGCTGGGCAACACTCTGCGCAGACCAGGATGATGAAGCCATTGCGTCAGGCCGCTAATCCAGGAAACAAGGTCTGGTTCATGGGGCACACACGGGCATGGCAGTTCCACAGTGTCTCCGGCCAGCAGCAGCCCCCACTGGGGCACAAAACCCACAATGGCATCAGCCGTGTGCCCTGGAAGACGATGCAGTTCCAACGTCAGCCCGCCCAGATCCAGGTCCAGGCGTGTATCGAAAAGCACATTTGGTTCAATAAGGCGCACATCATCCCAGAAGCCCGGCTCATTGGTGCGCAAAGAGCGCAAAGTCTGGGGCACATCATCCTGAAAACGAGCCAGGCAGGATCGGTGTGCCATGACCAGCGTATCAGGACCAAAAACCGCAGTGCCACCCACATGATCCCAATCCGCATGACTGTACACCACCAGTGGCATCTGGCTGGCACACATCCGCAGCACAGGTGCCATGTCCTGTGGTCTGGTAAGCGTATCCCAGACCACTGTACGCTTGGCCCCGTGCAGCACACAGCCGCGCACCAGAAAATCCTCCCGCTGCACAGTATGGATAAATAAACCGTCAATCTGGATCATGGGCTGAGAAAGGTATCCACGCCACAACGCCGACACGCCGCGCACCCAGCCTCTGGACAGGGCGGAGTCATCAGCTCCTTGTGGTATTTTTTCCATTCAGATCGCAGAAAAGCCTTGGAAACGCCAATATCCAGACGGTCCCACGGAAAGACATGGGTCAAAGCATATTCCTGCTCTACCTGGGCAGCAATGTCTGCGCCATAGACCTGCGCAGCCTGGGCCAGGCCTTCCTGGGCTGCCAATGCAATAAAAGGAAAAAGCTCCTCGCCTCCACGGGACAGAAATGTTTGAATCCTGGCCTGACGCGGATTTTCACCAGAAAAGCGCATGCCCTTGTAACGGCCAAGAATGCCCTTAAAACGCTTCATAGCCTGTTTGAACCACTGTTCATCGCGCATGGAAGTCCACTGCAACGGGGTCCAGGGCTTGGGCACCAGGCAACTCACAGACAGGCTGATCAGGTCCACGCCTGTTTTGCGTTGGCCCTGGCCCTGGCGACGTGCCTGATCTATGCGCCCGACAAATGCTTCAAACTCCTGCCAATCTTCTTCATTTTCACCAGGCCAGCCTGTAATCATGTAGAGTTTGAGCGTGCCGAATTGCAACTGACTGATGCGACTGACCGCGCTGAGAAACGCATCTTCGGAAAAATGTTTGTTCATGGCCGTGCGCAAACGCTGGCTTGCCCCTTCCACAGCCAGCGTAATGGAGCGTGTTCCGGTTCTGCGCAGAAATGTCAGCAAGGACTCACTCAGTCCATCAGCGCGTAACGAGGACAAGGAAAATTTAATCTGCCGGGTGTGCAGCCATTCCAGAAATACAGGCAACTCAGCCCAATCTGTAAGGGCCGTGCCCACCAGCCCAACTTTACGCGGCTGGCAACGCTCAACAATGGCCTGCATATCTTCAAGACAGGCATGGCGCGGAGGCTTGTAAATACTGCCCGCAGCACAAAATCTGCATCCATACGGACAGCCCCGGTTGACCTCTATCAGCAGCATGTCCCGGAACTGCGCCTCATTGCTCACAAAACAGGAATAGCCAGGGGCCACAAGTCGTGCCTCAGGTGCGCGCACAATCTGCCTCTGCACTGGTTCATGCGACAGACCAGGCACCAACATGCCAGGCAGCAGCGCTATTTCCTGCAGGGCCTGGGCCTTGGAGTGTCCACTGCGCCAGGCACGCGCCGCCACATCAAGCACAGTATCAAGGCCAGCCTCTGCCTCGCCAACAAATACGCCATCCAGGGCCGGAAGTATGGGAAATGGATTTAAAAAAGCCAGGGGACCACCAGCAAGAATCATGGGCCAATCTGAACGCGCTGCAGCATGTACAGAAATATCAGCGGCCTGCAACAAACTGACCACGGCCGGATAGTCGCCTTCAAAATTCAGACTCAGAAGCACCAGCGGAAAAAGGCCCAAATCACGTCCGGAGTCAACGGATTTGGGCCGTACAGAGGAGGGAGTCCAGAAAAAACGCTCTACAGCCAGGTCATCACGGCCAGCTATAAGCCGATACACAACCTGCCAACCCAAGGTGGACAGCCCATGTTCAGCACGCTCTGGAAACACAAGCGCCACTGGAAGCCGTCCGCCCCATTCTTTTACTGACGGTTCATCCCGACCATAATACACATCGGGCATGGTAACCGCCTTTACCAAAAACCAGGCTGCACGCTAGTCTGCCTGCATTCTGATAAAAGAAGGAATCTCAAAGTCTTCTTCTTCAAACACAAATTCCGCATTATCCTGACCATTGACGCACATCATTTTTGGCTCATGGCGACGATCTTCAACAGAAATGTCACGCTGCCTGCGTTTATACGCCGGAATATCAAAATCCGTGGAATCACTGATGGCCACAGAACGAATACGCGGAGTACCCATTCCGCTACGGCCTGATTCACCCTGACGAGTTCCCCCTTGTGCTGCTGCAATGGGAGTGACCTTGGCATTTTTCTCTGCCACAGCCGCGCTGTCCTGAATGCCGGTCGCAATAACCGTGATGCGCATTTCATCCACGCAATCCATGTCAAAAACAGTACCAAAATAAATGTTTGCGTCCTCGTGGGCAGCGTCATGCACAATGCTGGCAGCTTCATTCACTTCTTCAATGGTGAGATCCGGGCCGCAGGTAATGTTCATCAGCACGCCACGAGCACCATCAATAGTCACATCTTCCAGCAGCGGGCTGGTAATGGCCTTTAAGGCTGCATCACGCGCCCGGCCATCGCCAGAAGCAACGCCCGTACCCATCATGGCCAGACCCATTTCAGCCATAACAGCCTTTACGTCGGCAAAGTCCAGGTTAATAAGGCCCGGCACCATAATCAGGTCAGAAATACCTTTGACTGCATGGAACAACACTTCATCAACCTTGGCCAGCATGTCCACAAATGAGGCTTTTTTGGAGCCAAGAGTCAGTAAGCGATCATTGGGAATGGTGATGATGCTGTCCACAATGGACCGCAGTTCTTTAATACCGCGCTCTGCCTGCTGCTGGCGTCGTTTGCCTTCAAAAAAGAAGGGCTTGGTCACTACGCCTACGGTCAGCGCGCCCATATCCTTGGCGACCTGGGCAATAACCGGCGCAGCCCCGGTGCCTGTGCCACCGCCCATGCCAGCAGTAATAAAAACCATGTCGCAATCACCCAGCATGTCACGAATGTGGGCCTGGCTCTCCAGGGCAGCGTCCCGGCCCATGTCAGGGTTGGCTCCGGCCCCAAGCCCTCTGGTCAGTTTGTCGCCCAACTGAATTTTGAACTCGGCTTTGGAGTGTTTGAGTGCCTGCATGTCTGTGTTGGCAGTGATAAAAGTCACTCCCTGCATGGCGGAGCTGATCATGTTATTGACCGCATTTCCACCGCCACCGCCAACTCCGACCACTTTAATCAATGCATTGTCATTGCGTTCAATCTCTAAGAAATCCATGTTTCCCCCTCTCCGTTGACGTTGCCCGACTCTCCGTACTTCCTGTCTTTTTCCCTTCAGAAAACGCTGATTAAATCGCCATCCTCGCCACTGCGGGCTTCAGTATCCTGCTCTTTTCAAACTCCCGCCCGCGCACTCCGTCAGGGACGTGGCAAAAACGGTTTAATCAGTACGTTTTAACTGATATCTACCAGCCATTTTTTCATGCGCACCAGGATTGTCTGAAAAACATTCTTGTCCCGGATGCGAATTTTGTTATCTCGCCCATGTTTTTCCGCGCCATAAAGCAAAAGGCCAACTGCCGTGGCGTACATAGGGCTATCCACCACATCTTTTAATCCACCCACGCCAACAGGCGAAGCAGTCCTGGTGGGCAGATTAAAAACCTGTTCTGCCAGTTCCTGAATGCCAGCAATGCGTGACGCACCTCCGGTCAGCACAACGCCAGCGCCAATCATCTTTTTATAGCCAGAGCGAATCAATTCCTGATCCACCAGAGCTAAAATTTCTTCCATGCGTGGTTCGCAGATTTCAGCCAGTACCTGTCGGCTGAGTTTGCGAGGCTCGCGTCCCCCCACGCTGGGCACTTCAATCACATCTTCAGGATGAACAATTTCTGCCAACGCACAGCCATACTTGATTTTGATCCGCTCTGCGGCCTGGGTTGGCGTACGCAGCCCAAAGGCAATGTCATTGGTCAGGTTCATGCCGCCCAGCGCAATCACGCCGGTGTGTTTGATGGAATTGCTGTGAAAAACCGCCACATCAGAGGTTCCACCACCAATATCCACCAGGGCTACGCCTATTTCCCGTTCTTCATCTGTGAGCACGGCTTTGGATGAGGCAAAGGCTTCCAGCACAATATCTTCCACATCCAGCCCGGACTTGTGGCAACTTTTGACAATATTCTGGGCACTGGTCACCGCGCCAGTGACAATATGCACCTTTACTTCCAGGCGAACCCCGGCCATGCCCAAAGGATCAGCAATGCCAGTCTGGTCATCAACAATGTATTCTTGCGGCAGAATATGAATGACTTCACGGTCCAGCGGAATAGCCACGGCCTTGGCCGCATCAATAACCCGCTCAATATCACGGGCCGTCACTTCTCCGCCCTTGACTGCAATCACGCCGTGGCTGTTAAAGCCCTTGATATGACTGCCCGCAATTCCAGCATACACAGCGCGAATTTCGCACCCGGCCATGAGTTCGGCTTCTTCCAGGGCTTTTTTAATAGATTGTACGGTCTGCTCGATATTAACGACCATGCCTTTGCGCAGCCCTGTGGACGGGCTGGTGCCAATGCCCACAATATCCACACCATCTGGACCAGCTTCGCCCACCACAGCGCAAATTTTTGTCGTTCCGACATCAAGGCCGACGATCAATTCTGATTTGGCCATACGTACCTCGTGTCCGGCAATGGCCGGCATACTTTGCTTAGGTTTGATCTGCTTTGAACCGAATCCAGGCCCGAGTCGGCGTGACAAACATAAACGTCACGGCATCCAACTCCTGCCGGTGCTCCAGATCGGCCCATAATTTTGTCAGACATGCCAACGTGGCATGTAAATCTGTCCCATCCACCTGCACATGCACCCTGGGCCGCTCCAGAAATAAGCTGAACTGCTCTGCGCTGTCCTGACGCACCCAGGCCAGGTGACGCATTCCAAAGGGCAGGGTGTTACGGCTGATCTCTTCCATCAGGGCCTCTATTCCAGGGCCAAGCGGAACGCCGTCTTCTTTTTCCAGCACGGGCAGGGATATAAATTTTTCCACTCCAACAGGCGCAATGGCCTGGCCAGTACTGTCTGCATAAAAAAGCTGGTCCTCGCGCCGGATAAGAAAATACGGAACCCGCTCTTTGATTTCGATGGTCAGCGCATCAGGCAGAATGCGCGTGACCGAGACACTTTCTATCCATTCCAGGGCAGCTATGCGCCGCTGCACGTCAGCGATATTGATGTCCAGCAGGTTTCCATTTGCATCTACTCCGCCCGCCAATGTAATTTCTTCAGGGCTCAGGCGCTGCTCACCCTGCACAGTCAGGGTCTTGAGCTGAAAAAACTCGTGCGTGGTCACCCAGCGGTACGCAAATAAAATTCCAGCACTGACCACGGCCATGAACACAATCATCAGTGTCCAGGAACACAGAACACTGACGCCTCGCCCCACAGAGCAGCATACACCGCCAATAACCTCGCCTTTGCTGACTGGCCGACGCAAATCAGTCTTGCGGATCATGTTCTGGCGTGCTCTTCTGCTCATGACTGCGGTATTCACGTTGCCCGTCCTACTGCGCATTATCCAGATACTGTTGGCCCACGGTCCAGATGCTGCCCGCGCCCAGGGTTAAAAACAGATCGTCAGGCTGCAGAATTGCTGGGAGTGCGTCCTGCATCATGGCAAAGTTTTCAAAAAATTCCACTGCTGTTGTTGAAACCTGACGGATAGCCTGGGCCAGGCTCTGGCCGCTCACGCCGGGAATCGGTACTTCGCTGGCCGGATAAATCTCAGTCAGCAAAAGCAGGTCAGCAGGTTCAAAAACTTTGGCAAAGTCTCCAAACAAGGCCTGGGTGCGTGTAAAACGGTGGGGCTGAAAAGCCACAACCAAACGCCGCTCTGGAAAACAGGCCCGCGCAGTGTCCAGGGTTGCAGCAATTTCTGTGGGATGATGTCCGTAATCATCAATGACCAGCACATTGTTGCGCTCACCCTTGCGCTCAAAGCGCCGCCCAACACCACCAAAAGCAGCCAGACCCGCAATGATATCGTCCTTGGGCACTCCTGCCTCCAGGGCCACGCCAATGGCTCCCAGAGCGTTCAGAACATTATGCCGGCCAGGGTGCGCCAGTTGCACCTCGCCCCAGAAATTTCCCTGATAATACACTGCAAAATGAGACCCTGCCGTGCACGAAAGAATTTCAGCCCGCAAAACATTGGTTTCTGCAAACCCATAGGTCAGGACCGGGCGCCGCACCTGTGACAAAACAGACTGCACTCCAGGATCGTCCCCGCAGACCACGTTTAGGCCATAAAAAGGGACACTATTCATAAAATGAACAAAACTATCACGAATAGCATCGAAATCTTTGTAATAATCCAGGTGGTCAGCATCTACATTGGTCACAATGGACACACGCGGGAGCAGACACAAAAACGAGCCGTCAGATTCATCAGCCTCAGCAATCAGGTATTTGCCCTGGCCCAAAATGGCATTCGTGCCATAGGCATTTAACCGGCCTCCGATAATGACTGTGGGGTCCATTCGCGCTTCTTTGAAAATGGTTGCCAAAAGCGAGGTGGTGGTGGTTTTGCCATGTGTGCCTGCCACGGCCACGCTTGTTTTCAGGCGCATCAGTTCGGCCAGCATTTCTGCGCGAGGAATAATCGGGATGGCTTGCAAGCGCGCTTCTGTCAGCTCCGGGTTATCGTCCCGCACAGCTGTGGAACGCACAACAACCTGGGCATCCTGCACATGAGAACGCTCATGGCCAACATAAATTACCGCTCCCAGGGAAGCCAGGCGCTGCGAAACCGGGCTGCTGACCAGGTCTGAGCCGGACACAGTATAGCCCAGGTTGAGCAGCACTTCTGCTATGCCGCTCATGCCTGCCCCGCCAATGCCAACCATGTGGATATGTTTAATTTTTGATTTCATGCTCTGCTCTCAGACAAATGTGTTCCCGCAGCCAGCTCACGCAACTGCGCAGCTACTCGCTGCCCTGCCTCTGGAATGCCTGCGTCTCGTGCAGCACGGCTCATTTTGCGCACTCGCTCAGGCATGGCAAACAGATCACCAACAGCCGAGGCCAGAGACATTTCTTCCAGATAGCTTTGCTGAAAAACCAGGGCTGCACCGGCCCGTTCCAGAGAGCGGGAATTTTTAAGCTGATGATTATGGGTGGCATAGGGAAAAGGAATCAGCACACTGGCTTTTCCTGCCGCAGTAAGTTCAGCAATGGTGGTGGCTCCGGCCCGGCAAATGACCAGGTCAGCAAAGGCATAGGCTTCGGCCATATCATGGATAAACGGCTCTACCCTGGCCCCGGGATACTGCGCTGCATAGGCATCGCGAACCATGGCAAAATCATCTTTACCTGTCTGATGCCAGATACGAATATCCTGGTTACGAAAATTATCCATTTCCCGAAGCATGGCCTGATTGAGCGCCCGTGCTCCCTGGCTGCCACCAACCACCAGCACATTGCGTCCTCCAGCATGGTGCATATCCCGAACAGCCTGAATTGCGCGGCGTGTAGGATTGCCCGTGACCACAACAGGCTTGCCTGCAAAGGCTGTGGGTTCCATATCGCTGAAACTGACTAAAATCCGATCCACCCAACGCCCCAAAATACGATTGCTGACTCCTGGCACGCTGTTCTGCTCGTGAATGGCCGTGGGTATGCCCATAATACGAGCAGCCAGCGGGCAGGAAAACCCGGCGTATCCGCCCAGGCCCAACACCACATCAGGCTGAAAAGAGCGCAGAAATTTCCAGGCCTTGCACAGGCTGCGTCCCAGCCAGATCACGCTGCTCACACTGCGCAGGCCCCGTCCCAATACCCCGCGTGCTGGTAAGGCCACAAAGGAAAGCCCTGCCTGGGTGGCAAGTTCTCGCTCTGGCCCGTATTCTCCGCCCACAAAAACAATCTCACACTCTGGCAGCACATCACGCACAGCCTCTGCCACAGCCAAGGCCGGAAAAATATGGCCCCCGGTCCCCCCGGTTGTGAGCACCAGCCGTTTCATATCCCGCTCCTGGCCTTGCGTGATAAATTAAGCAGCACTCCGGCACAAAAATAGCCCGCCACCAGATGACTGCCTCCGTAACTGATAAAAGGCATGGGCACGCCCTTGGGG
>JAAYGZ010000080.1 GCA_012727515.1 Desulfovibrionales bacterium | reverse complement strand
GGGGCAATGTGGCCATGGACGCAGCGCGTACTGCGGTGCGCCTGGGCGCGGACAAGGTTACGATTGTCTATCGTCGGTCCAAAGAAGAAATGCCAGCCCGCCTGGAAGAACTCGAACACGCTCTGGAAGAAGGAGTGCACCTGGAAAACCTGGTCGCGCCTGTGGCCTTTACCGGCAATGAAAACGGCCAACTGACCAGCCTGACTGTCCAGCGTATGGAACTGGGCGAGCCAGATGCGTCTGGCCGCAGACGTCCTGTGCCTGTGGAAGGCGCATTTTTTGAAATCCCCACAGACCTGGCCATTTTAGGCATTGGCACTGGTCCGAATCAGGTGCTTTTGCGTGAAACTCCGGCCCTGACCCTGAATAAATGGGGCTATATTCAGGCTGATCCGAAAACCGGAGAAACCGAGATTCCTATGGTTTTTGCTGGCGGAGATATTGTCACTGGTGCGGCCACCGTGGTCTTGGCCATGGGAGCAGGACGGCGCGCAGCACGAGAAATCGCCAGACGCCTGGGCGCTCTGTAGGGAAGTGCCAGTTAAACCGAAATAGGCCTTGTGATTGCGAAGAATCAAAGTACGCGGACCTGTCCCTGTTAGGATGATGACGACTCCACAGATGAGCTTGCTTCATGGAAGACTCTTGCCATGGCGGTCAATTCCGTCACTGTGAGGAGGCCGTAGGCCAACGCAGCAGTCTTCTGGTGTTTGGCTGGAGATTCTCCTACCGGGGACAGGTCTTTGTTAATGATTCTTCGCAATAATTTTTTCTCAAGAAACCGTTCACTCCAGGAAAACAACGCATCATCCCGGATATCATGCACATGGACGTGGATTTTGCTGTTCTGTCCACGCACATGACAGCAGCTGTCAGGTGCGGCAGTTTTGAATGAGAGCAGGCAGATGCTTCTTGGGCTGCTGAACGGATTTTTCAGGACTGACAGGTACGGCTTGGCGTATCACCTGGCCACTATTGACGGCACAAGGTCACAAGCGGAAAGCATGATCAGGTTAAGTCCGGCAACAGGTGCTTGCGTGGCCACAGCAAGCTGGTGCTTTTGCACGCTGCGCCACATAACAGTCCACTCACACCCCTGAAATAAACGCGGTCCATCAGTCAGAGGCAAGACAGAAAATGAGGCCGGGTCAAGGTGAAATCCCTGTCCAGTGGCCTTGAGCAGGCTTTCTTTGCCGGTCCAGGCTCGCAAAAAAAACTCTTCTGGCTCAGACGCTCCAAGCCATACCTCCTGTTCGCACTCAGTCATCCACGTGTGCACCATGCAGGTATCACGGGCTGTTGGTCCTGCCTGGGATGTATGGCCCCATTGGGCAGCGCTCCACGGCTCAATATCTGCGCCCAGCACAGGCGGACCCACGGCCAGAAGGGCAAAATCTCCAGCATGGGCCAGACTGAAACCCGGAGCGCCCTGGCAGGACAAATACGGTTTGCCGTACTCGCCATAGGATAACTGACTGTCCTTTTGCACACCCAGCACATGGCGCAGCAGCAGCCCTGCGCCCAGGCAGCGAAGCTGATCGCCTGGGAGCTGCAAACGCTCCATCTGTGCACGACGTGCCGGCGTGACAAGGGTCACGGCTTTGTCATGCATAGCCTCCACATCAGCACAGGCAATACAAAAGATTTCAATGTCCATTCTGTTCCGCGCTATCAACAAGCCCTTGATGAAAATCAGTGTGCCATAAATAGATACGGTACGCTAAAGTGGCATTCCTTATTTTTTTTCTATTCCATCAACCATTTCCTCAGTCAAAAAAGCCCAGGCCAGACAAAGCCCCCATGAACCTGCCCAGGTACCCCTGCCCTGGAACAGGCCAGGTAAAGCCCAGGCGATACAGCATCTGCGTGGTGTAGGTATTTGTACTTTCTAAAGAACTGGCGCGCCTGTTACCGGCCATATTACTGTAGGCAATAAGCGGCGCCAGCTCCCTGGCCAGATTGGGATTGTGCAGGGCCTGGCTGTACGCCTTTTCAAATTCGTCCATTTCGCAGGGCGTGATGGATATTCCGTGCTGCTTCAAGGCCCAGATAACATCACCGATAAAAATGTTGTGGTTGTTGGTGGGATGAAAGACCCGGCACTGTGCCGGAGTGCGGGACAGGTGCAAAATAGCCCTGGCAGTGCTGTCCACCGGAGTAAACTCGGCGGACTCGCCCAGGGCCTCAAAAGGAATTTTTCCAATGCGGTAATAGGCACGCAACGTGCCCACAAAACTGTTGGTGTTGAAATTAATCTGAAACTCTCCATCATCCTGCCGGGCCATAAGATTGCCCACGCGCATGATTTTGGCGTCCACCCCACGCCTGGCAACAGCGTCCAGGGTCAATCGCTCTGCCAGAAACTTGCTATGGATGTACTTGTTATCCAGGTTCTGACCAAAATAAAGCATCTGTTCTGTGAGCACAGTGTCTTCAGGCGGCTCATTTTCCACGCTCATTCCAGCCACACTGGTGGTTGAGATCTGAATAAAACGGCAGCCCTGTTCGTGGCAAAAATCCAGACAATGACGCACGCCCCCCACATTGATCTCTTCTATCTCTGAACCAGCGGCAAAATGTTTCACATTGGCTGCGCAGTTGATAAGCGTATCCACAGGGCGCTCGCCAAGTCTGGCCAGGACCGCCACATCTGTCACATCCCCTTCGACCACGCGGATGCGATTAGCAAAAGCGTCCTCAAACCTGTCTTCAAAATAATAGGCCAATAAACCCTGGAGGCGTTCCTGGGCCGGAATTATTCCGCCACGCACCAGGCATTGGATGAGTCCTGTTTCAGAGCGCAGGTACTCGCGCAAAATATGAATGCCCAAGAAACCCGTGGCACCGGTAAGCGCCACATTGCCCAGTTCCCGACATGACCCGGCGCCAAAAGCATCCAGGGTATTTTCAGCCAATATACTGTTTATGGCGCTATACTCATACTCATGCTCCTGCTGTTCTGCCTGGGCCACATGATCAGCATCAGACTTCTGGGCTGCCAGACCTTCCGGAGTGCGCCCACTGAAAATATCGCCAAAGGTCAGCTCCAGACCATGTTCCAGGGCAAGGATAACCACTCTGGTGACCAGCAGGGACGTGCCGCCCAGATCAAAAAAATCATCATCCGCGCTGATGGTATCCAGGCCCAGCACCTTGGCAAAAATATCGCAAAAAATCCGCTCTGTGTCTGTGCGCGGGGCAATGTATTCCCGACGCGCAGCCAGAAGCGGCTCTGGCAGGGATTTGAGATCAGTTTTTCCACTGGGTGTTTCCGGCAATTTGTCCATGTGCAGGTACGCAGTGGGCACCATATAGCGAGCCAGAGAAGCAGACAAAAGAGTGCGCAAGGCATCAGGCTCCCATGAACGCGAGGCCGTATAATAGGCACACAAATGCTCACGCCCGGCAATGGATCGCACCACCACAGCGCAGGCACGAATACCCGGCACAGCAGCCAGCACATTTTCAATCTCGCCCAGTTCAATGCGCAGGCCGCGCAGCTTGATCTGGCCATCATTGCGGCCCAGAATAACCACCTGGCCAGCTGTGGTCCATTTACCCAGGTCGCCAGAGCGATAATAGCGCGTGCCATTATGTTCCACAAAATGCCTGGCTGTTAATTCCGGATTGCCGAAATAACCGCGCCCAACACCCTGCCCGCCAATCCACAATTCTCCCACCACTCCTGGCGGCAGGTCATGGCCGTCCATATCCACAATGCGCTCCACCACGTTCCACAGGGGCGGGCCAATGGTGATGCGGCTGCCTGTCAGGGCCGTGCAATTACAGGCAATGGTTGTTTCTGTTGGCCCATAGGAATTGATAAGTACAGTATTGGGAGCAATGGCACGTAAGCGTTCGTACAGAATGGGCGGATATTTTTCGCCCCCGGCGGAAATAACCTTGCACCGTGAAAGCGCCTCGGCCATGGCAGGCAGTTCCATGTAGGACAAAAGCCGGGACTGGGTAATGTCCATGGCATCTCCCCCGGTCCGCTCATACAAGGCCGCCAGAAGGGCTGGATTTTGTGTCTCTTCCTGAGAG
>JAAYGZ010000079.1 GCA_012727515.1 Desulfovibrionales bacterium | reverse complement strand
GAGACAGGCCCAGCACCTGCTTGAACCGCCAACAGCGCAGGAGCAACGGTTTGGTGACCGGAGCTATTGTATTGTCTCTGACAAATACCTCAACTTCAGCTCGCGTGTCGGGTATCATTACAGTGTGCTTGATGCCTATTGCGGCCAGACCATGTCTAAAAATTATATCACGTTTCAGTTCAAAGGCGGGGCTGCGGATGAAGTGCGTCGGCAGCGTCGGGTGCGTTGCATTGCTGAAATTTTACAGCGCCTTGGTTTTACAACAGAAGTGCGTGGAGATATGACCCAGGCTAAATTTCAGAAATATTCCCCGGAAGAAACCAAGGAGCGCCTAGATCAATTGGGACGATTGCTGATTGTTACCAGACAGATGGATATGCTCATGACTTCAGATGCTGCGGTCATGGCCATGGCGGATAATTTTATGAGCGGTCACTATCACTAATCAGCAGGAAGCACTGCCGAGCAGACACGGTTGCGGCCTTCATGCTTGGCCTGATATAACAGTCTGTCTGCGTGATCTAAAAGCATGGCCCGGTCACAATGTGCGATATCAATGCAGGTTACTGCGCCAATAGAAATGGTGACATATCTGGCCACGGGGGAAGCCTGGTGTTCAATATGCAGGTCTTGGATGGTTGTGCGTATTTTTTCAGCCAGATGATGACAGCCCTGCGCATTTGTGTCTGGAAGTAGAATAACAAATTCCTCGCCACCAAAACGAACCAAAAAGTCTGCCGTGCGCCTGAGGGCAGACTGTAAGGCACGAGCCACGGTCTTGAGGCAATCATCGCCCGCCAGGTGACCATAGAGATCATTGTAATTTTTAAAATGATCAATATCGATAAATAATAAAGAGAGTTCTGTGTTATTGCGTGCAGCCCGGCTCCATTCATGAGCATAAACCTGATCAAATCTACGCCGGTTGGGAATATTGGTCAGCCCGTCCAGAGCAGACAGGTTTTCCAGCATGTCGCGAGTTTTTTTGAGTTCAAGGTGGTTACGAATGCGCGCCCGGATAATTGGCGGACTGAATGGTTTGCGTATGTAATCTACTGCGCCAAGCTCCAGTCCTTTGGCTTCTTCGCTGGTTTCCCATTTTCCAGTCAGAAAAACCACAGGGATATGTTTGGTTTTGGCATTGGCCTTGAGGTGCTCACACACCTGGTAGCCATCTAAACCAGGCATAACAATATCCATCAGGATCAGATCAGGTTGCGGATCAGCCTGGGCCATGCTCAAGGCTTTTTCGCCATCAGTGGCAAAAACAAGGTTATATTCGTCACCTAAAACAGACTGTAACGCTTTGATATTGATAGGTTCGTCGTCAACTATCAGTACTGTCTGGTGACTGGGCAAATGATTCAAGATGCATGCTCCCAAGTTCAGGCATATCAAGATAGAGTTCCTGAACCAGCTTTGTTGCTGCTGGATAATCAAGATTGTCAACCAGGTCTTTAAGCCTGTTGCCCCAATCGTGCAACCTGGAACTGTGAAGAAGGTCGTTTATTTCCAGGGCAATATCACAGGCTTTGAGGTTGTTGATCTGAAGATAGCTGGCCAGAGGGCGCAGCAGGATGGCAAGGCGCTTTGTATCTATGCAGGCATGTGACTCCGTGGGCATTTCTTTCTGGCACTGGTCGTAGAGCGTTGTCAGGACATCCTGGTGGAGTGTGAGAAGGGTATCTATGATGGCCTGAGGAATTATATTTTGCGTGTCCTTGAGAAGAATTTCCAGATTCTGCACTGCCAGGACTAAAGATTCTGCGCCAATGGCAGCAGCCGCACCGCGCAAGGCGTGCAGAAGCCTTGCCGCACCAAGGGTGTCTCCAGCAGCAATGGCATCTGGAATATTGCTGATCTCTGGGTATCTGTGCAGAAACAGGCGCAGTAATGTCTGGTAGGTTATGTGGTCATCGTCCAGACGAGCCAGAGCTGCTGCCTGATTCAGGCTGCCAGGGGCTGCTTGTCCGCGTGGGCTGTTTGTATGCTGCATGGGCATATCATACAAAAGCCGATACACAGTTGCGACAAGTTTTTTTGCATCAACTGGCTTGGATATAAATTCATCCATGCCGCAATCCAGACATTTTCGACGATCACTTTCCAAGGCATGGGCAGTCATGGCAATGATAGGAATATCCAGCTTAAGCCGGGTTCTGATTTCCTGACACGCGGTGTATCCATCCATTTTGGGCATTTGCAGGTCCATTAAAATCACGTCAAAATGCTGCTGCGCAAGGATATCCAGGGCTTCTGCGCCGTCCCCAACCACGTGCACAGTTGCTTTGGCTTTGCTCAGGATGCGTCTGGCTACCTCCTGATTGATGATGTTATCCTCAACAATTAAAACAGAAATGCCAAGAAGTGATACGCTTTCCGCAGGAGGCGCGGGCTGAATGCGCTGTGCTGTGTGTTGCTCTGAAGCCAGGCCAAGCAGGGCATTGCTGAGCTGATCTGGCATGACAGGCTTCTCAAGTACAGCTTTGACTGGAGCAGGCAGTGTGGTCTGCGCCGTGCCCTGAGTGCTCAAAAAAATAATCTCTGGTAAAGAGCAGTTAAAGGTTTGGTGCAGGGCTGTGAGAAATGCAGAGCCAGACTCGGCAAATAATGTGTCCTGAACAACAATGGCCCGGCAACACAGGTTTGTCTGGATCAGGTAGTCCTGGGCTTCCTGCACAGACAGGACTGTATGAGGAACAAAGCCAGACAGGTGAAGCATGTCGCGCAAGGCAGCTCCTGTGCTGGGATTGCTCTCAATCACAAGCACATGAGGATTGGTTCGTAAAGAAAGATCAGGGGCATTGCGGCCTGATTGCCCGGGAAGGGTAAAAGCAAAACAACTGCCCTGGCCTGGCAGGCTCTCAACCCGGATATCTCCGCCCATAAGAGTTACAAGTTGTTTGCAAATGGCCAACCCCAGCCCTGTGCCGCCAAAGCGTCTGGTGGGGGAACTATCAACCTGGGAAAAGGCCTCAAACAGCAGGTGCTGGGCTTCTTCGGTCATGCCAATGCCTGTGTCTGAAATCTCAAAATGCGCTACCATGCCCTGGTCATGCTGAATCATTGCCACGGCCAGCATAACATGGCCGGAGTCTGTGAATTTGATGGCATTATTGAGTAAATTGATCAGCACCTGGTGTAAGCGTAAGGGGTCAGCATACAGTTCTTCTGGCAGGGTTGAACTTGGGTGGTAGATAAGCTCAATGTTTTTGGCCTTTGCCAGGGGTGCAAGCAGATCAAACAGGGCCTGGATAAACGGCGTGAGTGGAAGCTGGATCTGCTCCAGATGCATCTTGCCCGCCTCAATTTTTGAAAAATCAAGAATATCATTGACCAGGGACAGAAGCGTTTTGCCTGCGCTATTAATTTTTTGCAGCGAGTCAGCCTGATGCGGAAGAAGGGGTGTATCCAGTACAAGGTCGGTCAGGCCAATGATAGCATTGAGCGGAGTACGGATTTCATGGCTCATTTTGGCCAGAAATTGACTTTTGGCCTGGGTTGCCTGCTCTGCTTCGGCCTTGGCCAGGGCCAGGTCGTCCAGGACTTTTTTATGAATAATGATCTGGGAAATAAGGCTGGAAAAAATTTCCAGGGGGCGGATGGTTTCTGCAGATGGTTTTTTGCCTGATTTGGGCGTGTCCACGGAAATAATGCCAATCAGGCTGCCGGCAGAATCATTCATGCGCACAAAAACATTGTCGTGAGGGTGCCAGTCATCATCCGTGGCAGGCAGTTCACTTTCACCGGGCACATAGCCTGCCGGGCCAAAAACACTGACCGCAGTATGCGGCACATAATAGGCCAGCCTGCCAATCAGAATGCCTGTGTCAAGAATACGTAAAAATCGTTCCGGAGGAGACGGAACACGGGCTAACTGTTGCAGGCCTTTTTTTGTAAATCCGTCAGAAGCAATAATATCTCGAAAAGGATGTTGGGGCTTGAACAGAGAAATAATAACCCGGCTAAAATCAGAATATTCAGTAATGGATGCGCAAAAGCTGTTGACGATTTCCTGCACATCGTGCTTGCCCAGCAGGCTGGCAGCAGCCAGGCTGAACTGTTCATGCTGTTTGGAGAGAATGCGCACCTGCTCTTCACTTTTGCGCAATGCTTCGTACGAACGCCGACGCTCGATGGTAAGGGCTACCTGGTCAGACACACTGGATAAAATACGTACATCTTTTTGCGTAAAGCAGGTCGGGTCTGTGTAGCTCTGACAGACCATGGCGCCAATGACCTGGTCTTCGATTTTTAAGGGTACTCCCAGCCAGATTTGGGCCGGCATACCTGTGGCAGTAGGGCTGCCAAGTTTTTTGTTGTGGGCTACGATTTCGTCCCAGGTAACCAGAACAGGCTGGCCGCTCAAAATAACCTGAGCTGTGTAGTTTTTGGCCTGAGAGGCCTGGGGGATGTGATCAATACGTATCGGGTCCTCATCATAGTAATAGGGAAAGAGGATCTGATCCAGCTCCTGGTTATAGAGGGCAATATAAAAATTGGTTGTATCTATCACCCGCCCAAGTGATTTGTGGATGCTCTGATAGAGTTCATCCAGGCTGGACGCAGTGTTGACTGCGTTGGAGATTTCAAAAAGTACCTGGTTGATTTCCTCGGCAATTTTCTGATCATGGGTATCATGAATGAGCGCTTCAATATGCAGCCCATTTTCGCCATGAATGACCTGCCCTTTTTCCGTCACAAAATGTGATTGCCCGTTTTTTAAAAGAAGTCTGTAGTCAACAGAGTAGGAGCTTTTATGGGCCAAAGCCCGCTCTATGGCGGCCAGCACTTTGTCGCGGTCAGCAGGGTAGATAATGGAGCCAAAACTATGGCTTGGCAGCGTTGAGGATGATTGTGTCCAGGCTATCAGACAGGGGTGGCG
>JAAYGZ010000078.1 GCA_012727515.1 Desulfovibrionales bacterium | reverse complement strand
TTTTCACTGCTGAAGTACGCCCGCAGATTGCAGCAGCTGATTGGAAGCGAATACATTTTCTGGGCAATATTCCCTACCAGCACTTTATTCCACTGCTGCAACTCTCTACCGTGCATGTATATCTGACCTATCCCTTTGTGCTGTCCTGGAGCCTGCTTGAAGCCATGAGCGCTGGCTGCGCCATTGTGGCCAGCAATACCCAGCCCGTGCACGAGGCCATTGCCCATGACCAGACCGGACGCCTGGTAGATTTCTTTGATGTGTCCGCTCTTGTACAGGAAACATGCAGTCTGCTTGACGACCCGGAAGCTCGACAACGGCTGGGACACAATGCCCGCCACTTCGCCCAGGCCAACTATGACGTGCACACAGTCTGCCTGCCCAAGCAAATACAGTGGGTGGAAAAAATACCAGGAAGCTGAGCTCGCCCCAACAACGTTTTCCCAAAACAGACAAGCAGGGCTGCGACCAGGACGCAGGCCTTGGCAGCAGCCCGGGCCGGTATTTTTTCATGGGTTAGGCAGAATCCGCACCTGGCGTATATCCTCCACAGCGTACAGGTCTGGATGGTACATGGCCTCGGCCTGGGCTGGTGGCAGGGTCATGCGCCCCGGAGTCACGGCCCGCAGCACGCTGTAGGCCACGCGCCATGTATCATGAGCCTGGGTAAAGAACAGGATGCGGTCATCACGCAGATCCTGATAGCCCTCAAGCAGCTGATCCTGAGGCATCCAGTCCAGGCGTTCTGTGCTTGCCAGGCGCGGGTTTTCTATTTCCAGACCAGGCGGAAGCACGGACTGAACAACCACATTATCCACCGTACCTGTTGTGGAGCAAAGCATGGTTTTCATCACCAGCAGCTGGCCCTGGCGCAGGGCCGTCAGGTCTGCGGGCTGGCCATGCTCATCAAGTATGCTCTGTCCTATGCGCAGGCCCTGGGCCTTGGGTGTGTGCGCAGACACAAGCGGAGTGCCTGTGGTCAGCACAGTGCAGAAAATGTCAGCCCCATTGTCTGGCCCAAGCCGTTCCACAGTAATGGGGCCGTGCGTTGGGATATCTGCTTCCACAGCAGTGAGCTGGCCTGTGATAACGCGCTGGCCTTCAGGCCAGGTCAATGTAAGGTTCAAGGGCTGGGTGCTGTCGTACCGGGCCAGGTATTTGCCCAGGGCCAGCAGTGCCAGGCTGGTTTCCTGAGTGGACAGGGAACGATCCGCATCTATGTCAGCACTGATGCGGGTGATGAGTTCTGGCAGGCGCGGGTCATCAGGCAGGGCTGCCTGGAGAATAAGAGCAATCAGCGCCCTGTCGCGCAGACCTGAACCCAGATTGCCCCCGCTGTCCTGGCGCTGGTCAGCACTGTCCGGGTTCTTGTGCAGAAGTGCAAAACCTGTGTCAGCCTGGCCCGCAGCCACATAGGCCCCGGCCAGCAAGGTGCGGCTTATGCCGTTTAGTGCAGTATCAAACGTGGAGCGCAGATAATCCTGAGCGCCCAGGTCAGCCTGCCCGGCACTGGCCAGCACGTATTGAGCGTATGCGGCCTGTTCAATACGCAGCAAAGGCGCATCTGGTTCAGGCGTAGCCAGGGAGCGCACATAGTTTAAGCCCTGGTCCAGCATCCGGCCCGGAATGCTGTGCCCGGCCTGGCGTGCTTCCAGCAGAAAATGACAGACATATACTGAAACCCACGGATCTGGCTCTGTTTCTCCTGGCCAGGGCGCATAGCCGCCAGAAGTGGTCTGCATGGTCTGCACACGGCGGATGGCTGTGTGCACCAGGCCTGCTGGCCCGGCCTGGGTAAAATGACCAGGTGCCATTTCCTGGGCCAAAGCACCAAAATAAAGCAGAGGAAAAACCCTGGACACACTTTGTTCTGCGCAGCCATAGGGGTAGGCCAGAAGTTCATCCAGGCGCAGGGACAGGCGCAGCAAAGGCCGCGTGGAGAGGCGGACTGTATGGCGCACTGATGCCGGGACCAGATTTTCTGGCACGGTCTGTACCAGGGTGGCCCTGGGCTCGCGCAGCACAGTGGTGTGCAGGGCGCGCACAGGGGGCAGTGGCGCGCGTTGGTTCAGCTCTTCACGAAAACGACCAGATTCCCCATTGCCACTGGCAGCACCAAGCAGGACCAATGGGCCGGACTCTGTTCCGCAGACCAGGGGCAGATACACCGTATGTTCCTGACCTGGTTCAATCATCACTGGTTCAGGCACAGGGCCAAGGGTTGCCGGGCCGTGTATGCTGGCCTCAAAGGTAAAAAGCCCGGCCTTGGGCGTATCATTGCGCAGGGTCAGGGGGATATCCAGCTCATCGCCAGTGTGCACAAATCTGGGCAAGGTCGGGGTCAGCACCAAAGGGGTGCGCACCCTGGTCAGGGCCTGGCTGCTGCCAAAAGCCTTGTCCTTGGCTGCCACAGCCACAATGCGCAAAGCTCCCTGAAACGCTGGCACAGGCACACTGTACGACAGCATCCCACTGGCATCTGCTGTAAGCACACCAGACCAGAACGTGACCGGGTTGGCGCGGCGAATGCCTTCTGTGCGCAGAAAAGACGAGGCACTGGCCAGGGCCTCATCCCCGCCATCCAGGGGACGAGCCTGGCCTATGTGCGGAAAAAGCAGGGCAAAATTGTCATAGCTGGTCACTGCCAAAGAGCGTTTGGCGTAAAAATGGGCAAAAGGATCAGGATTGGCCTTGCCTGCCAGTTGCAGAATGCCCTCATCCACCACCGCCACTGTAACCTGAGCGCCTGGCTGGGCTGTAATGCGCAGATCAAGGGTCGAGTCCGGACGAATTTCAGCTGGTGCGTCCACACGCACAGCCATCTTGTTGGTCAGGCTGTCCACAAAAAGCGGCACAGCCCCAAAAGCCCGGCCAGGTGTGCCCGGAGCAATGTCTGTGGCCCGGCGCACCAGGGTTGCAGTGATATAGACATTGGGCTGCCAGGATTCGAGCACTGGAATATGCACCTGACCAGTGTTGCCGTGCAGTTCCACAAGATCATGATATTCTATGTTCTGGCCTTCCACCGACACCAGCACCTTGCCTGGAAACGGTGCGCGAAGCTGCACAGATGCTGTTTCCCCGGCCTTGTATCCGGCCTTGTCCGGCACCAGTTCTAATCGGGCCGGGTTGCGCATGGCCCAGGGTGAATAGCCCCAGCCTCCGCAATACAGTTCCAGTTCACTGACTGCCCCATCAGGAGCAGCCAGGCGCAGACGATAGGAACCATAGTCTGGCGCAACAATGGTCACGCGCCCGCGTCCCTCGCCCTGAGCCAGGCGCTGGGTGGATACTTCCACTGGATGGCGCACAGATTCATGGGTAAAGCCTGTTTCTGTTTTGCGCATCACTGTTTGCCACTCATCGCGGATAAACGTGGCCTGAAGTTCTGGATGCGGAGCAATTTTTCCGTCCGGGGTCAGGGTCACAAATTCAATTTCCACGGGTTTGCCAGGCAGCAACTCTCTGGAGTCTGGACTGCGCAAGCCAGGATAAAACGCATAAGCATGGACAGGAACCATGCGCCGGGCCGTGACCCCACGCCCGCCCTGCTCCCGCACCCGGCTGGTCAGTTCTGCGGCCAGAGCCATGGGCGGAGTAAGGTCTGTGGGCAGATCCACCTGGATCTGGGTCTGGCCCCGGGCGTCCAGCCTGGTTTCTGTGTTCAGCACGGTAAGAGGCTCAAAGCTGCGCCCTGGCTCGCCAAAGACAAAATCCTCAAACCCCTGGGGCGCAAAAGGCGCAGACACCAGGCGAACCTTGGTCTGGGCCAGCAGTCCGGCACCAGGAGGGCCAAACAGATAGCGGCTGCGCACAGTAAAGGGCAGGTTCTGGCCTGGTTCCCGCACAGGCGGGGTATCAGCCAGTTCCACGCTGATGCGGTCTGGCACAAAGGCTTCTACCTGATAGGCATAGGTTCCAATGGGTTGTCCAGCGCTGTACACATCAAGGCCATAGCCTCCGGTCAGGGACCAGTCAGGAATATCCAGACTAAAGCTGGCCTGCCCATCCCGCACAGCCAGGTTAAGAGTGCGCAGAACCCGGCCCTGCGGATCACGCTGCTCAAGGCGCAAGGGCTGGTCAGGAGGCGTGTCCAGACTCTGGGTGCGCACCAGAACAATCCCGTTCAGGGTTTCGCCTGGCCGGTAGATATCGCGCTGGCCATAGATATAGGCCTGTAGTCCTGTTGGACTCAGTGCCACGCCAGTCACGTCCAGGCCCGTGGTGTCAATCTGAAAACGCTCCAGAAAAAGAAAACTGAAATCATCGTCAGCCATGGCCTGAATCATGGCTGGCTCGCCGGCTTCATCATCTGTTCTGTTCACCGGAACATAGGCCAGGCCCTGGGCGTCTGTGCGCGCCACCCCAAGAAGCTGATTCTTGGTGCTGACCAGACGTATGGACACGCCATCCAGGGCTTTCAGCGTGTTTAAGGATGTGGCCCACACCAGGAGCCCTGTCTCATCCTGCTTGGCCACCAGGCCAATGTCTGTGCGCAGAACCCAGCGCGTGGCCCCACGGTATTCGCCTGGCAGTTCCAGGCTGACCTTGTATAAACCAGGGCGTTTATCCGGGATACACTCAGACATGGACATGGTTTTTTCTGCTTTTTGATTGGGCTGACCTGACAGGGCCAGGGTCTGGCGATAGACCTCACTGCCCAGATGATAAGGCACAGAATCGCCGGAAAAATCCTGATCAAAAACCGAATAGCCATAATCGGAAAAAAGTACGCTGAGATTGTTTGCAAAAATGCGGTTAACCGTCAGATTGACTGTCTTTGTATTCACATATTCCACCCCAAGAAGCCCCTGGCCCTGACGGGGCAAAAACATGCCCTTGGCAGTAAAATCCACGCCAGGGGCCAGGTCTGGCATATACACGGCCTGGCTGTAGTGGTCTGTAAGCCGGGCCCCGTCCAAAGCTGTCAGCCCGGCGTCCAGGCGCAGGGTATAGGTGCTTCCTGGCACAAACGCCGCGTTCACTGTTGCGCTTTTGCCATGCACGCCAATGGTGAACGGCAGAGCTGGTTCCAGATGAAGCTGGTCGTGCAGGGTGGATGCTGCGACCGGGGCTGAAAACTCGATATTCATGCGCGATTGCTGCATTTCTGTTTGCGGGCTGACAGACACCACGCGCAAAACCGGGTCCAGCACCACGGGGATGGACTGTCGAAACTCCTGGCCCAGGGTCAGGTTTTTATCCGCCAGGTTAAGGGATGAGGCCACGCTCAGAGTCAGCTCACGCGAGGAGGCTTGTTTGCGGACAGGTGCGCTGCGAAATCTGTACGAAGAGGAACGCCACTGGGTCAGCAGAGTCAGGTCAATGGCTGTGCCATTGGTTTCGTTCAGGCGCAGGGCATCAAGCAGGGCCTGGGGATCGACAGGGCCGTTAAATTCCAGACGGCCTTCCAGCTCTATCATGTCTGGCCCAGCGTCTGAGGCCAGTTCAGTTATGCTGTATTTTTCCAGCTGAAAATTTCCGGTTTGCAGCGCATACACCGGCTCTGCGGCCAGGTCTGTGCCTGCAAAGGCAGTGCTGTTTAAGGCCAGGGCATATTCTGCATCCAGAGGCAAGGGTGATTGGGCCAGAAATTTCAGGGTATAGGGGTTGGTCCAGACCCACTGCCCTTGTGGCGCCGGGTTCAGGCTGGCCGGAGCGGCCTGCTCGCGCACATGCTGGGGCACAGGCTGATCAAATTCCACGCTGATGGTGGTGCGCATGGCACT
>JAAYGZ010000009.1 GCA_012727515.1 Desulfovibrionales bacterium | reverse complement strand
TTATCTCCAACCTCTCCTCCAGGATTGCCGATATTTGCGCTGATGATAATCCAGATATGGCTGCCCGTTATTCAAAAAAGGCCCTGGACATGAAAGGCAATCACTTTACAGTGGATGATATTGCCACTGTAAATATCCTGGGCATTTCTCTGCGCAAACAAGGAAAATGGAAGGAAGCTATTCGTGAATACCGCCGGGTCATAGAAGTTATCCCCAATCACGCTGGCCTGCTCTACAATATGGCCCTGGCCTATAGTGAAGGAGGCTTGTTTGCACAGGCCCTGACCTGTCTGCAACAGGCCCTGGCTCTTGATCCTTCTTTGCCGGACTCAGGGAAAAATATTGCCTATAACGTAGGAAAAATATTTGAAAAATCAGGGCAAAGCGGCACGGTGTTTTTTAAAAAAGCCTATGCCCTGGACCCCAATGACACAACCATCTGGGAGGCATTAAAGCGTTCCCAGGCGCAAGACTCGGCCCACGAACAACGTACAGAGATGGCTCAATCCTGATACACACTGCAACCAGCCACACCAATGCTGTGCGTATGCAGATGTTCCTGCTGAACCCAACGAAAAATGTACTACACATGGAGATCACCGTATGGCCACTCATCCCCGTGCCGGACAGCCAGTACCAGAAACCCAGCGTATTAACATTCCTCGTCTTGTGTCTGACTATTACACACAAACTCCAGACCCTGGTCTGCCAGAGCAGGCCGTAGCCTTTGGCACGTCTGGGCATCGGGGCAGTGCATCTGCCTGTTCTTTTAATGAAGCCCATATCCTGGCCATTGTTCAGGCCGTGTGCGAATACCGAAAAAATCAGAACATCACTGGCCCGCTTTTTATCGGCATGGACACCCACGCCCTGTCAGAACCTGCCCTGCGCACAGCCCTGGAAGTTCTGGCCGCCAATAAGGTCACGGCCCTGTACCAGCGCGGCTTTGGGTACACGCCCACGCCGGTTATTTCTCATGCTGTGCTGACATACAATGCAGGCCGCAGTTCTGGGTATGCGGACGGAATTGTTATCACGCCCTCCCATAATCCACCGGAAGACGGAGGCATTAAATACAATCCTCCGCACGGCGGCCCGGCTGAAACCACTGTGACCAGGGTCATAGAGGAACGCGCCAATGCCCTTCTTGGCAATTCATCTTCCATTGCCCGTTTATCACTTGCTCAGGCCATGCGCGACAAACTCTGTCAGGACTACGATTTTATCACGCCCTATGTTCGCGATCTGGACCAGGTGGTGGATATGCAGGCCATTGCCCAGGCAGGTATCTGCATTGGGGTGGACCCGTTAGGTGGCGCAGGGCTTGCCTACTGGGAGCCCATTGCAGAGCACTACAAACTCAACCTGCGTTTGGTCAGTTCTGCTGTTGATCCGGCATTTATGTTTATGAGCCTGGACAAGGACGGAAAAATCCGCATGGATTGCTCCTCAGCCTTTGCCATGGCCAAACTCATTGCCCTGAAAGACTCTTTTACCGTGGCCTTTGCCAATGACCCAGACGCAGACCGCCACGGTATTGTTACCGCGCACCACGGCTTGCTTAATCCCAACCATTACCTGGCCGTGGCCATCAACTACCTCCTGACCCACCGCCCACAGTGGAATCCAGCAATGCACGTGGGAAAAACCCTGGTCACCAGTTCAATGGTTGACCGGGTAGTTGCAGCTCACGGACGCGAACTTTGCGAAGTACCTGTTGGCTTTAAATGGTTTGTGGATGGCTTGCGCGACGGCAGGTATTGTTTTGGAGGAGAAGAAAGCGCTGGCGCATCCTTTGTTCGTCGCAACGGCTCTGTGTGGACCACAGACAAGGACGGCATTGTGCTTAATCTGTTGGCCGCAGAAATTACAGCCACCACTGGTCAGGACATCGGCGATCTGTACCAGGAACTCACAACCAGATTCGGGCACCCCATATACGAACGCCTGCAGGCCCCGGCTGATGCGCGTCAGAAAAAACTGCTCTCCACTTTGCAGCCAGAAATGGTGAGTTCTGCTGAATTAGCTGGCGAACCCATCCTGGCCAAACTCACCCACGCCCCTGGCAATGGAGCAGCCATTGGTGGACTGAAAGTCATGACCGCCAATGGTTGGTTTGCAGCCCGCCCTTCAGGCACAGAAGATATGTATAAAATTTATGTGGAGAGTTTTTTGGGGCAGGATCATGTGCAACGCATCAAGGCCGAAGCCCAGGCCATGGTCAATGCTGTTCTCTGTTGAATCAGCGCATCGTCAGGGAAGCGCTGCGCTAATCCAGAATCTTTGACGTATCAGCTATAGATTGCCGCGTTGCTACGCTTTACCCATAGGGCATAAACTTGCAATAATGATTGATCAGCATTTCCTTAGGCATTTTAGAAGTGGGGACGACCTCACCTCTTTATTTTTCACGGGGACGACCCCATAGTAAAGAGGTAGTCATGCATTGGTTTATACTCATCATTGCCGGACTGTTT
>JAAYGZ010000077.1 GCA_012727515.1 Desulfovibrionales bacterium | reverse complement strand
GCCCCTGTACAATGGCCGGAACACGGCCCTCTTGGGTAAGTACCGGAATATGACTGGATGGATCTGTCAAAAGGAGGACAGAAGAAAAGAAAGCACCTGGCCGGATAATACGCCCCACTACGCCGCGCGGGGAAATGACAGGATCATTGACGCGTACTTCGCTGGTTGTGCCGATATCCACGATAAGAGTATCCAGCACTGCGTTTGGACCTAATTTTTGCCCCACAACCCTGCAGCCCTGGGCGTTCCACTGCGGTTCCGGGCGAAAACGAAGCAAGGCTGCCAAGCGGTCTGCGCTCAGTGCCTTTTCCTGGAGCTGCAAAACACGTAACTCCAGGTCATGCACCCGCCCCACAAGATCTTCGTTTTCCTGGCGCACGCCAACGAGATAAATATAGCGGGACCAGAACTCTTCTGCATTTTCCTGGAGCCAGCGCCCAGGGGCCAACAGCCACCCGGTGACGTCAAGTCCAAAATACGTTGCAACCTGATCCAGATGGCCGGTTTTCCAGTTCCATGTGTACATGGAAAAATAGAGAAAAAGAGGGAGGAAAAAAAAATAAAAAAGTCGCTTGAACGGCGAAGACATATGCTTACTCGACAGTAACCTCGCGCAAAACATCCAGATTGTCCAACACCCTGCCAGAACCTAAGGCCACAGTGGACAATGGATCTTCCACGACAATGATGGGCAAGGAGGTTTCTTCACGCAACAGGCAATCCATGCCCTTGAGCAGCCCGCCACCACCTGTGATCACAATACCCCGATCCACAATATCTGCTGCAAGTTCTGGCGGTGTTTGCTCCAGGGCAATACGCACAGCCTGCACTATGGCATCAATAGGCTCAGCAATGGCCTTGCGTACTTCGTCAGAGGTAATGACCACGTTCTGAGGAATTCCTGAGACCAGATCACGGCCCTTAACATCCATGGTCAGTTCCGGGTCCATGGGATAGGCTGACCCAATGGTCATTTTAATCATTTCAGCAGAGCTTTCACCAATGAGCATACTGTACTTGCGTTTTACATGCTGCAAAATGGCCTCATCCATCTTGTCCCCGCCAATGCGCACAGATTTGGAGTACACAATGCCAGCCAGGGAGATGACTGCAACTTCTGTTGTGCCACCACCAATATCCACCACCATGTTTGAGGTGGGCTCTGTAATGGGCAGATCAGCGCCAATGGCTGCTGCCATGGGCTCTTCAATCAAAAATACCTCACGCGCCCCAGCACTCTGAGCAGATTCGCGCACAGCACGCTTCTCCACCTGGGTAATACCTGTGGGTACACAAATCGCAATTCTGGGTCGCACCAGACGCCTGCTATTGTGCACCTTGGAAATAAAATGGCGCAGCATGGCCTCAGCGATCTCAAACTCAGCAATAACCCCATCTTTCATTGGTCGGATGGCAACAATATTGCCCGGAGTTCGACCCAGCATACGCTTGGCCTCACTGCCCACTGCAAGCACTTTATTTGCGCCACGACTATCACGTTTCACAGCCACCACGGATGGTTCGCGCAGCACAATGCCTCTGCCCTTCACATAGACGCAGGTATTGGCTGTGCCAAGATCAATAGCCAAATCAGTGGAGAAAAACCCTAAAATCTTATTCAAAATCCTGGACATAGCCATCCTCTTTATTCATGTTCAGTGTGACCGGACAGTTCAGCCATCCCTGGCTCACTCTTTCAGTCACCCGCCTGCAGCGGAAAAAAACCAGCTTCAGCAACGTGCAGACCCTTAATTAAGCAATATCACCAACTCACCATGAATCACAAACGATACCTGGCGCTTTCCACCTACTTCCGAACCATCTTCGGACATCGGGTGCAAAAAATACCTCTTGATGCCAACAGTTCCTGCCCTAACCGTGATGGCTCTCTTTCCCGGCATGGCTGCACGTTTTGCAATCAGCGAGGTTCAGGCACTGGCCTGGCAGAACAGGGGCTAACACTGGAAATGCAGTATGCTGCGTGGAGAGACAAATACCGTCGGTCCATGCCCACAGCCCGTTTCATGGCCTACCTACAGTCTTTCTCCAATACCTACGGACCTGTCAAACGACTGGAAAAAATTCTGCTCGCCTTACAGGATCTGCCTGATCTCGTTGGACTGGCCATTGGTACCCGACCTGATTGCCTGGATGAGGACAAACTCCGCCTCATTGCCAGTATGCCATGGCCACAAACCTGGCTGGACCTGGGATTACAAAGCGCCCATGAACGTACATTGCAACGCATTCAGCGCGGGCATGATGCAGATTGTTTTGCCCATTGGACCACCCAGGCCGCACGATATGGGCTGAAAGTATGCGCACACGTCATTACCGGACTGCCCGGTGAAACCCTGGCGGACTTCAAACAAACTATAGCCTTTGTCAACTGCCTGCCTGTATCAGGAATCAAAATCCATAACCTTTTCATCTGCCAGGGATCAGCCATGGAACAGCAGTGGCGCAACAGCTCTTTCACCCTGCTTGAGCGCGACGAAACCATTGCCTGGACAGTCCAGGGCCTGGCCTTGCTGCGCCCGGACATTGTCATTCATCGTTTAAATGCAGATCCAAGCGGTGATGAACTTGTTGCCCCCCAGTGGGCCAGAGACAAACGTGCCCTGCTGCGGGATATTGAGGCCCTGCTACAGCGCACCAATACCTGGCAGGGCCAGGCCCTGGGTTATCCGCTGTCCCCACACTTTAGTCCTTAGTCATTGCTGAAAAAGCAGGGATACGCAGTTCATCGTCCACCACATCAGCGTCCTCGGCATAGAGTCGAACCAGATTACGCAAATGGTTGAAACTTATTTCATCCATACTCACAAAATCAATGGCTCCGTCCTCTCCGCTGCGCACAACCACGCCTTTAATCCGAATTCGCAGCCCAGAGTCCAACTCCAGGGTTACTTCGCACTCTGTGCCACGTGCAATTTCCTGTTCCATGGCGCAGGAAAGCCCTTTCAGGCTCAAATCATGCAAAATTCCACGCACATAAAGGTTATTATACATGATGGTCAGTGGAAATTCTAAGTGTACCCGACTTCTTCTGCGTCGTTCACCGTCCAGTTCTTTCATGCCACCTCCTGACTGCCCTTGTCCTGGATTTCTCGCATGAGGCACCGCAAAGATCAATCTCAGGCTTTACTCAAGAAATATTTTTTTCTTCGGTTTGGCCGGAGCTTTGGTCGGCACATGCTGTGTAGCCTGTTTGCCAGAACGTTGGGGCTCGCGTGTTTGACCATGAGCATGCGTATCTGAGCGCTCCTTGCGCTGCGGGTTTTGCTGTTTCTCAGTTGCTCCGCTTGGTGCTCCATTTGATGCTCCGCCTGGAGCTCCATTTACCGCACCGTTTGATGCATTATTTTTGGTTTGTCCTTTTTTAGGCTCCTGCCCTGATTCTCCTGGCTGACGCGCTTCTTCCTGAAGGGCAGGTACAACAGATCGTTCTGCGCTTGCCTGTATGCCATTGGTTCCATTTTTTGATCCAGCAGGCTTGCGTGGCCGGCGGCGACGGCGTTTTTTTGCAGCATTCCCATTTTCTGCAGCAGACTCTGGCTGATCCCAGATAGAGTCCAGACCAAAGTCAAAATCCGCAGCCTCCTGCCCCTGGGGCTGTGTCGCAGCAGGTAGTGGCGCTGGCTCTGGGTCATGCGCAGGGATAGCATGTTCAAGGATACTTTGCCCGCGCGGGCCAGATATCTCCTCTGGTCTGGACAAACTAACCTGCTCCGCAGTCACCGCTGTATCTGCAGGCACTGTCTCTGAGGCTGTTTTTTTCCGCCCGCGTTTGCGCCGTTTTTTCTCCTGACTCTCGCCAGTGCTGACCGCATTGCCTCCTCGTGATTGCGTGGCAGGCTCCGGGCGCACAGCACGTACTAACTTTTCTGAAGGCTGTTCCAAAGGTGCGTGAAATGTTTTCTGATAAAAATCATCAATCAGCATGGCCAAAAGCGTGCAAGAATCCTCATTTGTGGCCAGATCAGCTACTGTGCGCATAAAACGGCCCATTCGTTCCTTGCAGATATTGTCTGCGTCGCGCAATTTGGCTTCCAACAAGGCCACTGCTCGTTGAGAAATCAGCACTTCCAGCTCTTCATCTGCCGGCAGGCTGCGTTCATGCATGGTGATGGAAAATTTCTTGGCGATCTGATCTAGCTCAATTTCTTCCATGCCGGACACAAAAGAAATAGCCACGCCTGCTGCCCCTGCCCGTCCGGTTCGCCCTGTCCGGTGAATGTAGGCTTCATGATCCTGGGGTGGCTGATACTGAAAAACATGCGATAATTCATGAATATCAATGCCCCGAGCAGCCACATCCGTGGCCACCAGAAACTTGAGCTTATTGTGTCGTAATTTTTCCAGCACAGCTTCTCGGGCCGCCTGGGTTAAGTCCGCGCTTAATTCCCCAACATCATAGCCAAAACGCTGTAGTACCGTGGACACAAAATGCACATCTGCCTTTGTATTGCAAAAAATTATGCCCGATGCTGGATTTTCCTGTTCTATAACTTTAACCAGAATGCGACTTTTTTGCATGGCCGGAACTTTATAAACCACATGCAACACATCAGTAGCATGAACATGATCCTGACTTAAAGACAACAAAATCGGATCTTGCAAAAACTGCTGGGCCAGACGCTGCACATGACCAGGATATGTGGCGGAAAACATAGCTGATTGCAGCCCACGAGGCAGGTAGCGCTGCAATTGTTTCATGTCAGGATAAAAACCCATGGACAGCATGCGATCTGCCTCATCAAAAACAAGCATGCGCAACTGATCAAGATTCAAGGTTCCTTTGAGCAAATGATCTAAAATTCGGCCAGGAGTGCCGACAATAAGCTGCGCTCCCTGCGCAAGCCCATCAATCTGCCCTTTGTAACCAACTCCGCCATAAATAGATAAAACGCGCAGTCCAGTGCCCTGCACCAAGCCCTCAGCCTCCCGGCACACCTGCACAGCCAACTCGCGGGTTGGCACTAAAATCAGGGCTTGCGGCACACCTAACGATGCATCAATCCTATGCATCATTGGCAATAAAAATGCGCCTGTTTTTCCACTGCCTGTTTGGGATTGCACCATCACATCCTGACCATCCAGCATGGGCGGCAAGGTCTGACGCTGCACAGGCATGAGTTCTGCCCAGTGCATACGCGCTATGGCTTCCTGCAGGGCCTGCGGCAAGTCGTGCAGCGAAAATTCATTGTTTGTTTTGCTGTGTGTGGATGCATCCAGTGCTGGATGCCCATTACTCTTTTGATCTCTCATAACGTCCTACATATTGCCCGCTGAGGCATAATGGTCCATACATTCAAGCACCGTGGCAAGAATAGTGTTGCTGACCAGCATACCCTCTCGGGTTAAAGAAAAATGGTTGGAGCAGATTCTGGCCAGACCACTGGTGCAGAGCTGCTCGACAATACTGCTTGTGCAGTGCAAAAAATCCCATCCTGCCCTGGCCTGAAAATGGCTCAGATCAAGCCCGGCACTGGTGCGCAAAGAAAGCATGACCATCTCATGCAGCTGTGTGTGTGCGTCCAGTTCCTCTGCATCCTTGCCCAGTATGCCAGCAGCAAGTGCATGTGCATAGGCATCAAGGGAAAAAGCATTGGTCCAGCGCTTCCCATGCATGGTTGAAACAGCTGCCGGCCCTAGGCCCAGGTATGACCGCCCGGTCCAATATCCCCAATTATGTTGGCATATGTGTCCGGGTTGGGCAAAATTTGCAATTTCATACTGTTCATAGCCAGCCTGATCCAGGGCCAGACACCCATGCTCAAACATCTGGACCGCGCACTCCTCTGTTGGCAGAGTCAATGTGTTGTCCAGCACGCAGCCCGCCAACTCTGTCCCCTGTTCCAGGCTTAAGCAGTAGCAGGAAAGATGTTCTGGTTCCAAAAAAATAGCCTGCTGCAGATCATCATGCCACATTTCAAGGCTCTGGCCTGGCAAGCCCCACATCAGGTCAAGACTCAGGGCAGCAATTCCTGCTGTGCGAACAGCATGAGCAGCCTGGAGTGCTTTTTGTCGATCATGGGGCCGTCCAAGCATACGCAAGGCATGGTCATGAAAACTCTGTACACCTAAACTTATGCGAGACACTCCCCGCTCGCGGGCCGTGTCTAAAAAACCAGGGGCCATTACAGATTCAGGGTTGGCCTCTAAGGTAATTTCCCGGACCTGACCCAGATCAAAAAACCGCTCCAAAGCATCAAACAAGCGCGCAACCTGCGCCGGAGTCAACAAGGAAGGCGTACCACCCCCTATATACACGGTCGTGGCGCGCAAACGTCCATACTGCCCGGCCCACCACGCCATTTCCTGCTCAAGAAGGGCCATGTACGTTTGGACTGCCTCCACGGAATAGGTCTGAGACACAAACGCGCAATAACGGCATTTACGCACGCAAAACGGAACATGCACATAGACAAGCACAGACTCAGGCGTACAGCTTGCGCAAGTCTCTCGCATAGCGCTCTCCTTCGCTGTACAGGCACCCGCAATACTGTTGCCGATACACTCCCCAGGCTTTGGACTGGGCAATGCCTGCTGACCATCCTTCACGGAAATCCTGATATACAAAACTCAAGCCAGAGCCTTGGGCCAGGTTTTCTCCAACTTCGCGAATCATCTCATGTTTTTGAAATTTGCTGTACAAAAGTGTTGTGGTAAAGGCATCAAACTGCCCTCGGCGAGCAATGGAGAGAGTGCGCTCCAGGCGCAAAGAATAACACGGCACACAGCGCTGGGTTTCCCGAAAGCTTACTGCCCGGAAAAACAGCGCTGGATCGTATTCATCATCCTTGTAAATAACTGGAAATCCAAGACGGTGTGCAACATCAGTCACACCTTCACGACGGCGCAGATATTCTTGAAGCGGATGAATGTTGGGATTGTAGTATAAACCCACAACATCCATCCCGGCATCGTGCAGGGCCTGCACAGGAGCAATGGCACACGGTCCACAACAAAGATGAACCAGAACTTTCATACCCCGGTCCTAACAGAACGCGCAACTAGCTATGGCTGACGGTGCAATAAAGATCTTGCGCATAAAGAGTTGCTCATAGTGCATGAGCTTTTCGCGTTTGCGATTGAGCAGATACTGCATCAAATCCGCATCGGTCTGATAGGTAAACGGCTCTGTGCTCCGATCTTTGCGTAATTCACGGTACATATCTTTGAGTGCCTGCATGGAACGCCATTCCAGGTTACGGCGCGTCCCTGCTCCAGCGCAATGCGGACATGGCTCCAGGCTGTTGGACAAGGCCGAGGTGCCAAGACGCTGGCGCACAATTTCTAACAAGCCAAACTTGGAAATACGCCCGATATCTGTACGCGCCCGGTCCACCTTAAGGGCCTGACGCAATACCTTTTCCACGTCGCGGATATGCTTGCCGTCCTTCATCTCAATGAAGTCCACCACAATCTGCCCGCCAATATCCCGCAACATAAGCTGATGGGGAATTTCCTGGGCAGCCTCAATATTGGTGCGCAAGGCCATTTCCTTGAAATTTTTTTCTCCGCCTATTTTTCCGGAATTGATATCAATGGCGGTCAATGCTTCAGTATGGTCAATAACCAGTTGCCCACCACTGGGCAAAGTCACATGGCGGCTGAAGATTTTCTGCAACTGAGCTTCAATCCTGAAGCGTTCAAAAAGAGTTCGCTCTGTTTCTGTATGGACTTTAATAAATGTTTTGCGGCGAGGAAAAATAAGTGCAGAAAATTCAATAAGCTGCGCAGATGTTTCTTCATCATCCACCCAGCACTCAGCAATATCATGCGTCAGGTAGTCGCGAATGGCCCGAAAAGCCAAATCCTTTTCTTCGTAGATAACACACGGAGATTCAGAACCAATGCCACGCTTACGAATATCCTTCCACAGGCGTTTCAAAAATTGCAGGTCCCGCGACAAGCTGCTTTTGCTTTGCCCTTCGCTCACAGTGCGCACAATAACTCACAGACCTTCATCCAGCTTAAATTCCTCGACAATGCCGCGCAGGCGTTCGCGCTCTTTGTCATCTTCAATTTTGCGGGAAATACCAAGCTGCTCCCGGCCAGGGGTTAAGACAAAATAACGCCCGGGAATAGATAAATACGTGGTTAAAAACGCGCCTTTAGATCCTGTAGGCTCCTTAACCACCTGAACCAGGACATCTTGTCCGGCCTTAAGTACTTTTTGCAGTGGGGGGTATTTGCCTCTGGCTGGCACTTCTGAGAGGTAATACTCTGGGTGGACTTCATCTACCTGTAAAAAACCATTCTTTTCTGCGCCATAGTTGATAAAAGCCGCTTGCAGGGCCTGGTCAACATTATGAATTTTACCTTTGTAGATATTGCCCTTTGTCTTTGTTTGGTGAAGCATCTCAACATAGTACTCCACAACCACGCCATCTTCCATGATAGCGACCTCTACCTGTTCACCAGGCAGTACGCTGATAAACATTTTGCGCTTTTCTTTTTCGCTCATACTTAAAAAATAATCCTCAAGGTGAAAAGTGTATCCCAGGCCTGGCCTGCCAAAACAGACAATGCGCTGGACATGAAAATTCTGTGATTCCCCAGGCAAGCTGCGCACAAAAAAACCGGTCCTTGCCGGGCGCATGCCTTGCCACGAATCAGTGGGCACTGATAGCCCCTCACTTTATCCTTAGCAAGGAAAACCTAAGCGCGTTCCCAGGTTCTGGCCTCTTGTGTGCCCAATCGACAATGCGTTGACCATCAATATGAATTGGCGTACCTGCCTCGCCTATCCGTTTAAGCGGGCACTCAAAAACCACATTTCCCTACTACCTCGCCATATGGCGAACACCAAGGAGAAGCGTATGGACTTCCCACAACTTAAAATCGGCGATCTTGTAGCCAAAATTCCTGTCATCCAAGGCGGCATGGGTGTTGGCATTTCCCTTTCAGGTCTGGCCTCTGCTGTGGCCAAGGAAGGCGGTATTGGCGTTATTGCTGCGGCCATGATTGGCATGGGCGAGCCAGATATCGGCTCCAATTACCATGAAGCAAATATCCGCGCCTTGCAGCGTGAACTGCGGGCAGCCAGAGAAAAAGTAGATGGTATCCTGGGCGTAAACATCATGGTAGCCTTAACTAACTTCAGCGACATGGTGAAAACATCCATCAAAGAAGGCGCTGATATTATTTTTGCCGGGGCTGGTCTGCCTTTGGACTTGCCGTCCTATATTAAGGATGGAGCGAAGACCAAACTGGTGCCCATTATTTCATCCGCACGCGCGGCTTCGATTATCTGTAAAAAATGGCTTTCCAAGTTTGATTACCTGCCAGACGCCTTTGTTGTGGAAGGCCCCAAGGCTGGCGGGCATTTGGGCTTTAAGCCAGAGCAGATTGATGACCCGGCCTTTTCTCTGGAGGCCACTGTGCCCCAGGTTATTGAGGCGGTACGGGAATTTGAAGAAAAAACAGGCAAGCGCATTCCTGTTATTGCTGCCGGTGGTATCTACAGCGGAGCAGATATTCGTCAATTTCTGGACATGGGCGCTGCTGGCGTGCAGATGGGCACTCGCTTTGTGGCCACCCATGAATGCGATGCTGATGAAAGATTCAAAGAAACCTTTGTGCAGGCCACAGAAGAAGATATCCAGATCATTCAAAGTCCGGTTGGTCTTCCTGGTCGGGCCATTATCAGTTCTTTTTTACAGGATGTCAAAAATGGCCTGCGCAAACCATTTACCTGTCCATTTCATTGCATCAGTTCCTGCGATTATACCAAAAGCCCGTATTGCATTGGCATGGCCCTGGTAAATGCCAAAAAGGGTCTTCTTAAGCACGGCTTTGCATTTGCGGGCAAAAATGCCTACCGGATTGACAAAATCATCTCTGTCAAAGAATTGATCAATTCATTGCGCCAGGAATATATTCTCGCTTCCAGCGCAACCTAGGCTTCTCACTCTCCTGGCTCTCCAAGCCCTGGCAGCCAGTAACTGCCAGGGCTTTTTCATGCTGTGCACAGTTTTTGCTTAGTGCTTGCCAAGAGATCGCCCCGGAGAAAGACATGGCCCGTCCATTTCGTTTTAAGCTGGAAAAAATTCTTGAATACCGCCGCCAGGCCGAGGACCAGGCCAAACTGGCCCTGGCTCAGGCCCAGACCAGGCGGGACCGTCAACAGACAATCCTTATGGAGTTGCACCAGGATCTGGAACAATGCCTGCATGAAATCAGCGCAAAAAAACAGATGACCCAGGGCGAACTCTGGCTGTGGAGCACGTATCGAGAACGCTTGATTGTTGACAAAAAACATGCAGAAACTGCTCTGCGCACCTTGGAAGCACAGGTGGAAACAAGACGCCAGGAACTTGTTGCCAAGGCCACAGAGCGCAAACTGCTCGAAAAATTTCGAGCCAAACAGGCAGCCCATCATGCACAACGCGAACAACACAAAGAACAAGCCGAATTTGATGAATCAGCGACCCTTCGCTACGGGCGTTCGCCTTACTAGGCTTGTCCAGTGCGTAGCTGTGTTGGCCGTAATCAAACTCTCGGCCCTTGGCTGGTTATGGACCACGCCTGCTCCAGCGATTCAGGCTGGTACAGGCAGCTCGGTAATGGTGCGCCAGGCCCTGGAAACATCTGTGGCCCATGCCGCTGACCCCGAAGCAAACCAAACTGCTTCTGGGCCAGAAAACGCGACAACCAATGACGTGCCTGCAAATGCCACTGACAACCGCAATCGGGCCGCAGAGCTTGACAAGCGCGAAGCAGACCTGCGCACCCTGGAACACGAGGTTGATGCCAAACTTAAAGAACTCAAAGCCATGGAAACGAAAATCCAGAAACTCCTGGACTCAGCCACAGTCATTCAGGATGAAAAAATGCTTCACCTGGTGGATGTGTATTCCAATATGAAGCCCAAGCAGGCCGGGCAGGTTTTAGAAACCCTGGACGAAACCATTGCTGTCAATATTCTGGCTGGCATGAGCGGCCGCAAGGCAGGGGAAATTCTGTCCACGGTTACTCCGGCGAAAGCCGCTACTCTTTCTGAGGCCCTGACCAGGTTTCAGACCGGACAGGAGCAAAAATAAATGCCGCGCATCTGCATGACCGTAGCGTATGTGGGTACACGCTATCATGGATGGCAGGTGCAGAAAAATGGCACGACAATCCAGGAAGTTTTAGAAAAACAAGTAGCCCGCATTTGCACACAGCCGATCCGGGTGCATGGGTCCGGACGCACAGATGCAGGGGTACACGCAGTGGGCCAGGTCGCACATTTTGATGTCCCAGAACGCATGGCCTCCATTCCCTGGCACAAAGCGCTCAACAGCCTGCTGCCAGCAGATATTGCCATTGTGCGCACCTGCCCTGTGGGGGAAAATTTTCATGCGCGCTTCTCCGCTACCAGCAAGCGCTACAGCTATACCCTCTGGACCGAGCCAGACTATGTGCTGCCGCAACGCGCCCCATTTGTCTGGCCTGTGCGCAGCATTGATCTGGAGCAGATGGACGCAGCAGCCAGCCTGCTTTGCGGTCGGCATGATTTCAGCAGTTTCCAGAATGCAGGCACAGATGTGCGCCAAACTGTGCGCACCCTGATGTCCATTACGCGCACACCAGGCCAATACCCGGGGGAGTGGATTTTTTCTTTTATTGCAGATGGTTTTCTGAAACAGATGGTCCGCAATATTATGGGCTTGTTACTCCGCGTTGGCCAGGGCAGACTAGCTGCTAACGATGCACTCCGCATTCGCGCAGCCTGCGACCGCACCCAGGCTCCGCCCACAGCCCCGGCCCAGGGCTTGTGCCTGGAAGAAGTCCATTACCCGGGAGGATTACCATGGCGTTAAGTGATTGGGGCAGATACCTGGTCTTTTCCATGGCCACGCAACTCTGGACCCAGGACTGGATTCTGAACCACTACACCCACGGTTCTGCAGCAGGCAAAAACCTGCGCGACATGGTTTTAGCTCGCCAGCCAGTTAAACCCCTGACCAATCCTTTTGATGAAGCCATAACAGGCCGTTTACGCGCAGACAGCCGCTCTCTCATGCAGAATGCACGGAATGTGCGGCAAGCCAGTGCCATGATGAGCACCGCAGCCAGTGCAGTAAATACAATCAGATCTGCGCTGGAGGAAATGCAGGACCTGGCCATTGCTGTTGATAACGGCGAACTGAGTGCCGGGACCGCTGCCGGAGACTATAATGCCTTGCGCGATACAATAACAAACATCATCAAGCGCACTCAGTTTAATGGCATTAAAATGCTCGACGCGGATGCCTGGGGCACAGGACAGATTGATGCAGATGGCGCAGTCTATGTGCAGGGGCTGGTGGACGGTGGATTTGATGTCGTATTTCAGGAGCTGGACAAAGACGGTCTGGCCAATCTGTCCGGCGCTAACCTGGCTGATGCCGGAAACCGGCAAACAGAACTGAGCACCTTGTCCGGCTTTATCAGTGTTATGGAGGCCCTGTCCAAACGCTATACCAATCGAGCTGACGGCCTCAAACACCTGGCCACATCGCTGGAATCACAGGCAAAATTTCTGGAGCAGGCTGTACAGGTCAGACGACAGGAACCAACAAAATCTATTGAGGATATTGTTCTGGACATGCTCACTCGCACGTCCGGCACCATCGTTAATGAACAAGGATAAGCAGACTCTTGGCAGAGCCTGCAAAAATCAGAACACCGTAGCCGCTATCCAGCTTCCAGAAATAAAAACTCCAATAGTTGCACCCAGGTTGGCGAAAATAACCACCAGCAGAATGCGGCTGACCGGATTGGTCCAGAAACCTTTTATACTGAGAATGCTGGTGGGCAATTGCTCCAGGTCAGAGACCGTTGGCTTTTTCACCCAGGCTTGCACCAGCCCGGCGACCCAGCCCGCAGCAATGAGCGGATGCAGAGTGGTCACGGGTGCGGCCAGAAAACTTGAAACAATGGTCAGTGGATGCCCCAGGGCAACTGCAGAGCCAGCCGCAGCCCCAAGGCCCGTTGTCAGCACCCAGATAGAAACGGCATCTATGGACGTGGCAGCCCCGCCACGAAAAAAGCCAATAATGAGCAAGGCCACAAAAAAGCCAGGCAGCCCCCAGGTCCATACCCCTTTCCAGCGCGAAGGCGGAGGCAGTTCTTCCAGCGGAGCCAGGTCAATTTCCTGCCCCAGGTACTGCTGCATACCTTGCACATGGCCAGCGCCAACCACGGCCACCACCCGCGAGCCAGGGGCTGTGCGAATTTTCTGCGCCAGATAAATATCTCGCTCATCAATGAGGCGCTCTTTAACCTGGGGAAATGCTTCGGCAAAATTACCCATGATTGAGGCCAATTGATCTTTATGCTTCATGGACTCAATCATGGCCTCATCCACATCGTCGTCCACAAAAACACTCGCCAATAACTGGCTCAAAAGCTGCACTTTTTTCCAAAAACCCAGAAATCCCCACACCCGTTTCAGGGTAATCTGCACATCCCGGTCCGCTAAAACAAGCTGTGCCCCTGTTTCTTGTGCCAGGCGCACGCCTTCCATCATCTCTGCCCCTGGCTGCACCCCGAGTTTATCCCCAATGCGACGATAAAAGCCTTGCAGCATGAGCTGAATAAGCAAAAAAACAGCCTTGCCTTCTTTGATGACCTTGTAAATGTCCATGCGGCGCCAATCATCCTGGCGGGTCAT
>JAAYGZ010000076.1 GCA_012727515.1 Desulfovibrionales bacterium | reverse complement strand
CTTTCAGGGCAAAAGAGGTCAGAAAAACCTTTAATCTTTTGAATTTTAGACATAAAAAACTGTCCTTGAATATAAGAAAACATGCCCGCATCGCATACGCGGAGCAGGTGTTGAACAGAGATGCCACGTGTATGCGCTCAGACATCTGCATCATGGGAAAACACGCATGGCTAGTTGATCAACAGCCAATTGTCAAAGACGGAAGAACCACGGTGGCAGAGAAATCAGAACAGAAAAACCAGGAAGGAAAGGCCCTGTGCAGCCACCACGCCACAAGGAGCAGTGGCTGCACATAAAAAGCAGGGGATTATTTGCCCAGGCTGCCCATAATGCCGCGCACAGCAGCTGGAATATCCGCAGGCAGGACCACAACCTTGGCATTATCTGTTTCCGCCATTTTACGCATGGAATACACATAGCGCTGGCCCAGGAGAAAAACCAGGGGCAGTTCACCTTCTTTGGCCGCCTGAGCAACCTTGGCAATGGCTTCGCGATCTGCTTCTGCCAGCACGACCTTGGCTTCAGCATCGCGGCGAGAGGCTTCCAGACGTCCATCAGCCTGCAAAATGGCCGCAGATTTTTCACCTTCAGCCCGTGTCACAGTGGCCCGGCGGGCGCGTTCTGCTGCTGCCTGTTCTTCCATGGCCTGCTGCATGGTGCGGGAAGGATTGATATCCTGAATTTCCACAGTCTTGAGCATGATGCCCCAGTCAGAAATATCATCGGAAATAGCTTCTTTGAGCTTGGACTTGATCATGTCGCGTGAGGACAGGGCGTCATCTAAGTCCATTTCACCAATAATGGATCGCAGCGAGGTCTGGACCAGGGTCTGGATGGCAATACGGTAATCCTCAATGCCATAGACGGCTTTTTCCGGGGACACGATATTAATATAGGCCACAGCATTGGCAACAATAACCGCATTATCGCGGGTAATCACATCCTGAGACGGGATATCCAAAACAATATCCTTGGTCGTAACCTTGTAGGCCACAATATCCATATAGGGGATAATGATGTTCAGGCCTGGCCCCAAGGTGGAGTGGTATTTGCCCAAGCGCTGCACTACAAATTTATAGCCTTGGGGCACCAGGCGCACACCCATTGAAATAGTAAATATCACCAACAAGAAGGCAAAAATAACAATGGTCAGTCCGGGGGTGAGCATAAGAAAACTCCTTTTACTTGTTGAGCTTGGGGATAACTACCAGGGTGTTGCCGGAAACATCGCGAATCTGCACCCGGTCGCCGATCTGCACAGATTCGTCGCAGATAAAGGACCATTCATCAGAGCCCAACAAGGGCTTGGTAAAACGCACCAGGCCCCGGCGCTCTCCGTCCGGAACCCGGATCACCTGGCCTGTTTCGCCGAGCAGGGCTTCTCGCGACATACCAGCCCTGGTCTTATCTACCATGCGCGGCTTCATAACCACAAACCAGAACACGGTCATAAGGATGGAAGACAGGGTCCAGAGCAAAAGCTGAAGTGTCAGGCTCATGCCTGACATAAGCCAAGCCAGGCCACCCACAATAAGAGCGCCCAGGCCAAACCAGAAAATAGTGAATCCTGGAATAAAGAGCTCAGAAAGAATAAGCAGCATGCCCAGGACCAACCAATGCCAATACTCAAGACCCATGCTCGCCTCCTTGAGGTACACCACCTAAAAAGTATCGCGCTCAGCCGGAAGAGAAGTACCCCCCAGACCAGAAAGCGCTGTATTTGTTTGTCAGGGCTGGACACCATTACGTTTAACCCAGGCCATATGTGCGTTCCGCGTGTCCAAGAACCATGCGCTCAGCCCATTCCACACCCTGCATGACAGAATGATCCATATTGGCCACTTCATATTTCCAGCCCCCAAAACGGCCCCGTGAATATACATCCTGTTGTTCCAGCCAGGGCTGTAACACTGCCAGGGCCTTGTCCCGACCCAGGGTTGGCACAGGATAGCCATAGTCAACCTTAATCTCCCAGGTGGAAACAACCGAATCCTCAGGGCGCATAAGGGTTGTGGCCTGCAAGCCGTTTAGTACCTGCTCCTGCATGGTAGAAAAATTCTCTGCCTTGTACCGGGATGAGGACACTTCGCTCATAAAGCCCATCTGTTGTCCTGGCCTGGCCACATTATGCGGTGAATAGTTATGAAAATTAGTCACCCGGTAGAATGGACAATTGGACTCTGGAAAATACATCCAGCAGGTAGGGTCTGCGCGCAGCCCCTCAACGCCCACGCCAGACACAAACACACTGTTATGCTCCAGGGCCTCTGCGGCCTGGTGCAACTCCTGGGCTTCTGGTCGTATCCAGTCACGCACCAGCAGATCAAGGGGGCCAGTATTCAGCAGATACGTCCAATTCAGGCGCTGGCCATTGGCCAGGTCCACTGTTTTGGCCTGTGTATTGACACGCACCACAGGGGAATTCAGGCGCACATGATCGCTGATACGGGCTGCCAGGCGGTTAAAAATATCGCCTGTGCCGCCATGCAGGGGAAAACGAAAAGTGTTGTTTGGTCCCCAGCCTGCATCATCTTTACCCAGAATAAGATTTTCCAGGACTCCTTTGAGATCAACCACAGACACACGCTCACCAATCCAGGAGTATTGCATGAGTTCCGGGGGCGTGGCCCAGACTTTGAAATTATAGGGCAGCATAAACAATCTGGCAATACCAGGGCCAAAAACATAGGTGATCCAGTCGCGAAATGTGTGCAGGTCAGGTACGCGCTCCTGCAACAGGCCCTGCACGCACTCCCAGATCAGCTCTTTGGGCAAGTAACGGATATTATTTTGAAATGGATAGGGAAGCCAGGTTTCAGCCATGCGTACCCTGGCTATGCGCTGGTGTTCAAGTTTATCAGGGCCAAGGAGATCATCAAGCAGGTTATTAAAATAGTCATACCGGGAGAAAACCACATGCCCGCCAATATCCCAGGTAAACCCCTGAGCATCTGTACAACTCGTGGCCAGGCCGCCTACGTATGGATTGGCCTCCAGCACGAGAAAATCACGCACTCCAAGTTCAGACAAGCGGTGTGCAGCACCCAGGCCAGTAGGGCCTGCGCCAAGGATAAGGTAGGTATATGTCATGCTCTCACCTCGCGCAGCCATTGCATAACAAAATCGTATTTTTTCCAATAATCCCGGGCCAGCACTTCTGCTTCCCAGTCAAAAAGCTGTGCGTACTGCGTGGCAGTATATTTTTTCTGCAATTTATGCATATTTGCTACGGCACTGCTGAATTGAGCCGGATTACCGCGTGTTCCTTTACCAGTGCGTTTAAGGTGTAAAATACGCAAATGGCCCTGATATGCCGCATAGCGCCCGTGCAGATTTAAGCGAATATCATGTTCCAGATCATCATACTGGCTGGGAGAAAATCGCAGATCAAAATCACCGCATTCCAGCAGCCGATCCATATAAAAAAGATGGCAGCAGCCCGTAACAGAAGAACAGGGACGCATGTAATTAAATTGTCCGAAGTCAAGAGTTTGGCAATGAATGTCCGACAGTGTAAAATTAAAATGCTTGTCCTTGTCCACTTCATCGTCAGCGGATGGAAGCAAATGTAAATCTGCACTTTGCAAGACAACAGGTGTTGCTGCGTCAACAACTTTGCAACCCCAGACT
>JAAYGZ010000075.1 GCA_012727515.1 Desulfovibrionales bacterium | reverse complement strand
TGGCAGTCAGCTTCAGCGAGCCATGCAGATGGTCAATGAAGAAGGCTCTGGCATTATTTTATATATGCGCCAGGAAGGGCGCGGCATTGGCCTGGGCAATAAAATCAAAGCCTATCACTTGCAGGACGAAGGCCGGGACACAGTGGAAGCCAACCTGGAACTTGGTTTTGCTCCTGACCTGCGTGACTATGGCCTGGGAGCACAAATTTTAGTTAATCTGGGCGTGAAACGTATGCGCCTGATGACCAATAATCCCAAGAAAATCATTGGCCTGGAAGGCTATGGTCTCAAGGTGGAAGAGCGCGTGCCCATTGAAATTCCAGCCTGTGATGACAATAAGTGCTATCTGCACACCAAGTTTTCCAAACTTGGCCATTTGCTCCACCTGGAATCCGAGCCAGAATCCCGCTAAATTTCAAGGAGAACTCATGCTGCACATACAGACTATTGAAGGACACTTACAGGCCAAGGACCATACATTCACTCTTATTGCCAGCCGTTTTAATGATTTTATTGTTGATCGTCTCATTGGCGGAGCTGTGGATTTTCTGATCCGTCATGGCGCAAGCCGGGAAAATATCACCCTGATCCGAGTGCCCGGAGCTTTTGAAATGCCCATTGTGGCCCGCAAAGTGGCCCTGTCTGGCAAGGCAGATGCTATTATCTGTCTGGGCGCGGTGATTCGAGGTGCAACCCCTCATTTTGACTATGTATGCAGCGAAGCCACCAAAGGCATGGCCCATGTATCCCTGGAAACAGGCGTGCCCATTGGCTTTGGACTGCTGACCACAGATAATCTGGAGCAGGCCATTGAACGGGCTGGCAGCAAGGCAGGAAACAAGGGCGTGGACGCTGCTGCTGCTGCCCTGGAAACCCTGCGCGTTCTGCACCAACTTTAGGACTGCGCTTGTGACTCAGAACCGTCGGCACCAACGCAGTTTTGCGCTGCAGATTCTCTATGCACTCAATTTTGACGCGACCCAGACCCAGGACAGCCTGCGCCTGTCGTTTGCCCATTTCTGGGACCAGGAAAACATGGACGCACAACCCTGGGACTCTTATGCCTGGACCCTGGTCAGTGGCGTTTTTACCCATGTCAATGCCCTGGATGCAGTGATCACCCAGCATTCCCGGCACTGGAAACTGGCTCGCATTGCCAAAGTGGATGTAAGTATCTTGCGGCTATGTTTATTTGAAATTCTCTATTGTCCTGATATTCCGCTTAAAGTGGCCATGAATGAGGCCATTGAACTTGCCAAGGACTTTGGAGACGATAATTCAAAAACATTTATTAATGGAATTTTGGATGCTGCTGCCAAAAACGCGGAGCAGCATCTGGCATAACCAGTTTTTTTGAGGACAGTATGGCGCACTACGATTGCAAGGCTATTGAAAAAAAATGGCAACAGTATTGGCTTGATAATGGCTGTTTTCGCACCAGCGATGCTTCAGACAAAGACAAATACTATGTTCTGGAAATGTTTCCCTATCCATCCGGGCGCATTCACATGGGCCATGTGCGCAATTATTCCATTGGTGATGTGGTGGCGCGGTACAAGCGTATGCGCGGCCTTAATGTCTTCCATCCTATGGGCTGGGATGCTTTTGGTCTGCCTGCGGAAAACGCAGCCATTAAAAACAAAACCCATCCTGCCAAATGGACCTATGAAAATATAGCCAATATGCGCACCCAGTTGCAAAGTTTAGGCTATTCCTATGACTGGGAAAGAGAAATAGCCACCTGCCATCCTGAGTACTATCGCTGGGAACAG
>JAAYGZ010000074.1 GCA_012727515.1 Desulfovibrionales bacterium | reverse complement strand
GCAACTTCCAGACGTAGTAGGCGTTTTTCCAGGGCCTTATGAACTATAATCCGGGCCTCGTCCAAATGATAGGGCTTGGACAGGTAATCATAGGCTCCGGCACGCATGGCCTGCACAGCTGTATCCACAGTGGGATAGCCTGTAATGACCACCACTTCTGTGTCTGGCTGGCGCTCTTTGACTGCTTTTACAAGGGCCAGACCATCCATGCCCGGCATCATCAGGTCTGTAAGCACCAGGTCAAATTCAGTGCTGTTCAAAAGCGCCAGGGCTTCTTCGCCACTGCCTGCAGTAACCGTTGCATAGCCTTGCCTGGCCAGAACCAGGGCCAGGTTGTCCCGTGAAATATGTTCGTCATCCACCACAAGCAGGCGTGCTGGTTCCTGGTGTACTTCCTGTTCAGCCTGGTATTCGCGGTTCACGATTTGTCCTCCTTGCCCAGGGGCAAACGCAGGGTAAAGCATGTGCCCTGGCCGGGTTCACTTTCCACCCCAATGGTGCCGCCGTGTTTTTTAATAATGCCAAAAACCACAGCCAGGCCCAGACCAGTGCCTGTTTCTTTAAGGGTAAAGAAGGGATCAAAAATTTTGCTCAGATATTCCTTGGGAATGCCCTGGCCTGTGTCACGTATTTCCAGCACTGCCTGCCCGGCCTGGGTATCAGTATGGGCGGACAGGGTGATGGTTCCCGGAGGGCTGATGGCGTGAATGGCATTAATCATAACATTGAGCAGGGCTTCCTGAAAGCGCTGGTTATCCAGGGGCAGGGTAATGTCTTCGGCAATATCCACCTCAATGCGCACTCCAGCAGGCACTTCGCTTGCAACCAGAGACGCGGCACGCTGCACTGCCTGGCGCAGGGGCGTGGCTTTGAGGCTGAATTCTGTTTCCCTGGCAAATTCGAGCAGGCCCTTAACAATATCGCGGGAGCGGCTGACTTCCTGGTAAATATTATCAAGCATCTGTCTGCTCAAGGCCGGATCAGGCAGGGCCGGGGCGTCCAGGTCTTCCTGAAGAATCTGGCAGGATGTCGAGATATTATTGAGCGGATTATTTAACTGATGCGCAACGCCTGATGTCAGCACGCCCAGGGAGGCCAGCTTTTTTTCCTGCAAGAGCTGGCTTTGTCTGCGTTCCAGCTCAACAATCATGTGATTAAAGGCCTCGACCACGCCGCGCGTTTCATCGCTGGTATCTGGCAGGGGCAGGGTTGCAAAATTACCTTGCACAATCTGACGCGCTGCATGTTCAATGGCGCCCAAAGCTCCGAAAATACGCCTGCCCACGAGCCAGGAAAAAAAGGCCGCCACCCCGGTAAAGGCCAGGATTGCCAGGCTGAGCTGCTGTTTAAGGGTCTGGACAATGCCTAAAATATGCACTCGCTGCGAGGTCACAAAGCGGTTTGTCAGGTCAACCAGGTCTTTGCCCTGATCGCGCAGATGAATGTCTTCACTGGCGTTAAACGCCGGAGGTATGGGTTGCGATTGGCTCAAGCTGGCAAAAGTTGCTTTGTAAGTGGACAGATCCTCACGCAACTGGCGCAAGGTTTCCTGCCCGCTGCGGCCTGAGCTGACTGTGCCGCCAGAATCTTCAATGCGTTCAATAGTTGCAAGGGCGCGGT
>JAAYGZ010000073.1 GCA_012727515.1 Desulfovibrionales bacterium | reverse complement strand
TTTGTCCAAAGCGTCGTGGATCAGACGCATGTTTGAGGCAGGCATTGAACTCAAGAAAAAATACGGTCCTGAGCATGTTTATGACTTTAGTTTGGGCAATCCAGACCTGGCTCCACCGCCTATTGTGGCCCAGACCCTGCATGAATTGGCCGATGCAGCGCAACAGCCTTTTGCTTTTGGCTACATGCCCAATGCCGGATACCCGGAAGTGCGGGAACGACTGGCTGAAATTGTTGCTGATGAGCAGGGTGTGGCGTGTACGGCACGTACTGTGCTTCTGACCTGCGGCGCTGCCGGAGGCATCAATGCCTTGTTCCGGGCTGTCCTGGAGCCTGGTGATGAAGTGCTCTGCCCGGCTCCGTATTTTGTAGAATATGGATTTTATGTGGAAAATCATGGCGGCGTGTTACGCTCTGTTCCAGCCAGGCCCCTGACCTTTGAACTGGACTTACATGCGCTGGCCAGATCAATTACCTCACGCACCCGTTGTGTACTGATCAATTCACCCAACAATCCCACGGGCCGGGTCTATTCCAGGGCTGAACTAACAGCCCTGGCTGATATTCTGCGCGAGGCTTCGGTTCGCATAGGTCGGCCCATTCTGCTTGTTTCTGATGAGCCATATCGCTTTCTGACCTATGATACCACAGAGGTTCCGGGAATTTTTCCCCTCTATGAACATGCGGTAGTCATTAGCTCGTTCTCAAAAAATCTGGCCCTGGCCGGAGAGCGAGTGGGCTATGTGGCAATAAATCCGGCCATGCCTGAAGCAGATACACTTATGGCCGGTCTGATTCTGACCAACCGCATTCTTGGCTTTGTCAACGCGCCTGCTGTGGGGCAAAAACTTTTGGCCAAGGCCCTGGGTCATGCAGTGGATGCACATATTTATGCCCAACGCCGTGACGCCATGGCAGAAGTGCTGCGTCAGGCAGATATAGAATTCTCTTTGCCTCAAGGCGCATTTTATTTCTTCCCACGTATTCCGGTAGGCACGGAGGACACTGTCTTTGTTAATCAGCTCATGGAGGAACAGATCCTGGCTGTGCCTGGTTCAGGCTTTGGATATCCCGGATATTTTCGCCTGGCATTTTGCGTGGACGAACGCATAATCCGGGCTGCTGGTCCAGGATTTGCGCGAGCAGCGGCCAAAGCTCGCAGTTAGTAAATGAAAAAATGAGAAAGCCCTGTTATGGCGCAATCACGCTATGACAGGGCTTTCTTTTTTGCATCCAGGCTTTGACGTGAGGGAAAAAGCTATGTATCAGGCATGAACATTTTCAGAGAGGATAGACTATGCAAGACAATAACGACAATAAAATCAAACAACTACATCTATCTATCACCCTCAAAATACTCATTGCGCTGCTTTTGCTTGGGATTGGCTGCACCCCTAAAAAAACGCTTCCCCCGCCTCCTCCACCGCCACCCATAGCTGAACAACCTGCTCCTCCAAGCGTTACGCAGCTTTTGCATCAACAGTATGCCATCTGGAAAGGCACCCCACACCGCACAGGAGGAACAAGTCGTCGTGGCATTGACTGCTCCGGGCTTGTGCAGGCCATTTACCGTGATGCCTTTGGCATTACGCTTCCACGTACCTCTGTGGAACAAAGCCAGTTTGGCTACAAAATATCACGTGATGCCATGCAACCGGGGGATTTAGTTTATTTTAAGGACAGGCGACGCGATCATGTCGGCGTGGTTGTGGATCAGCGCTCATTTTTACATACCTCTGCTCGCCAGGGAGTCCTCATTTCTCATTTTGACGGCTACTGGGCACCCAAGCTCAAACGAGTAAGCCGTGTGCTTTCTGCTGAACACCTGGCTGCATTATATCCTCGAGAGTAATCCTGTTTTGTGCAGAGCTGTGGCTGCAAATGCTCCCCCCACAGCCCCGCCCACAGCCTGAATAGCATTGGGCACAAGTTCTGCCACTGCTCCTTGCAGGCCGATATTGGGCATCAAGGCTTCTCCGCCAAAATAGATGCCCATCATTGTCAGCCCCCCCAAACCCAGCATAATCCAGCGCATTGTTCCATGATACGAGGCGGCCCACGCAGCCACTGCACCTTCAGCGCCTTTTGCTGCAAAGGTGAGGGGCGCAAACACGGCAAATCCGCCCAGCACATCAGCCAATGCAGAGCCCAGGCCCACAGCGCCCAAGGCCCAATACACACCCTGGCGAGGCTGCATCAGGCCAAGCACCAGGCCGCCAAAGACCACCGCCACATCGCCAACATTAAAATATCCCCTGCTGGGCAAAGGAATGCGGACAAAAAGCGTGACCAGGCAGGTCAAAACAATAAACGACAACGCTGCGATCCGAATGTCTTTCATCTGTTTTTCCTCATATACTGTTGACGATGATCAAATAACGTCTGTGTCTTTTCAGTTTGTCGGTAAATACTGATATATGTAGCCACAATGGTAGCGCATAGCTTTTTAAGCAGGGCTGCGCGTTGATGATGAAAATGCGGGCTGATGTCCATAAAAAAACGGTGACGATGCAAAAGTGGGGTACAGCGCTCCATAACCGCCTTAAAAATAATACATACTCGCCGAGGTCCAGGTGACAGAGGCAAACGCAGAATATCCTGAAAACTGATACGTTCCAGGCCAAGCTTTACCACCAAAAAAGAATTGGGAAAAACAATGGCCTTGCACACGGAGTCAGTTATCCAATCTTCGCGCCCAAGCAAAAGCATCCAGTCAAAGATAACGCCAAAAAACAACAGTGAAGCCACAAAAGGCAGCACTGTGGCGCACACAGTACGGGTACTTGCCCAGCCATTGCGCCAGGTATTGGCAATAAAAAATATGCCCAGGAGCAGGCCCTGGGCTGCCAGAGCAGAATAGCCTGGACCAAAAACAAAAAAGCCAAAAAAAAGACCAATGCCCGCAAAAATGCCTGTTACCTTGAACGTGACCACAGCTCCTCCACGTTCATCTGAACTGTCTGGCCATGCGCAGGGCGCGTTAACTGCACGGCCAGGCCATGCTGAAACCGTGCATACACAGCTGGCGTATGCTGATGCGACACAAAAAATACCCAGGCAAAAGATAGTAGTATCTCTGCTGGCAAGCCCTGGGGCATGTAGGTATCAAATTCATCAAGAATAAGCACAGAAGCGTCTGACGCAGCGCAAATCCAGGCTTGTACCAGATCAGTCAGGCCACTTGGCGCCTGATGATCTAAAAAAGCCAGAGTTGCCCGCATGGTATTGACCTGCACATCAATATCTTGAGCCACATAAAGCACCTGGTATGCGTCCAGTTGAGGAAGAAGCACGTGCTCAAGAAATGTTGTTTTGCCCACGCCGTTTTCACCCCGCACAGCAATACAGCTATGTACGGGAATGCGCACCGGTGCAGGCAGTTCAAAACACAGGCCAGGCTCTGGGAGATCAAACCTGCCGGCTTGAAGTTCAAACATAGGCCACTGGACCTTCTTCTGTGAGTGTTAATATGGTCATCTGCGGGGCGTTGGCTTGCATCAGATGCAGTATTTTTTGCGCATTGCGCACGGACAGGGCCTCCACAATATGCACTAAAAGTACGCGCACCGGCCTGCGTGGCAGCACAAGGCTGAGCAGGGCACAGCAGATCATGGCTTGTTCGCCACCCGAATATGTGTGCAGGGCGCGCCTTGGGTCCAGAGCAATGCCCAGCCCGGCACACTGGGCAGTCAAGACGGCAAGAAGGGAGTTGTCCGCAGAATACAGGAGCAGTTCATCAGCTATATTCGTACAGACAAAAAGGTTACTTGTGTCAATAACACAAAATTCCTGACCATAGAGTTTAAGTGCTGTATCCATTATTATATACTCTGGTCATCTGTTATACTTGACGACCATCCAGGAGAATGCAAAAAGCTGAACCCATGAAGAAATATAGTATAGAATGCTGGCTCTACCATCAGCGTACCGATCGTTTTCTGTTACTGCGCTGCCCGGCCACACATCGGCATGACGAGTACTGGCAGCCTGTGACTGGAGGGCGGGACAAGGACGAACCCTGTATGCAGGCCTGTTTGCGAGAAGTCCGGGAAGAAACCGGCTATGTTCTTCATCCAGACC
>JAAYGZ010000008.1 GCA_012727515.1 Desulfovibrionales bacterium | reverse complement strand
CCAGAGGAAATTCATGACAATATCGTCAGTTACTGGGTTCCGGAAATGACCATTACTCCTGGCCAGCCAGTGTCCTTTGATTACCGTATGCGCTGGGCCAGCGCCTCGCGAGTGCTCTCCCCTGAAGGTCAGGTTGTTTTTTCACGCACTGCCAAGGGCAAAACACATTCTTCACGCCTCTTTGTTTTGGAATTTGAAGGCGGAAAACTGGATGATCTGCCTGAAGGCTCTGCCCTGGATGCCAATATCTGGATTGGCAAAGGCGGCAAACTTATTGAGAAAAGCGTGTATAAAAATGAAGTGACCGGGGCCTGGCGCCTGGTTTTTGAGGTTGAGCCGGCCTCTGAATCCGGCTCAGCCCTGGGCATGGTTTTACCAGATAAACGTCCGTACATTGAAATGCGGGCTGTTCTCCAACATGGACTGACCCCGCTGACTGAAACCTGGAGCTATGCAACCCGCCTGTGATGAAAGCCTGTTCCCTTGTTCCCACTTGCGCGTCAGATAATTTTGACAAAATCCTGCCGCCCTATATTGAAACTCCGCGCACCCTGCTTGAAGCCCGGCTCGAAGCCGCCGGGGTGCGTGTGTCCACCTATCTGCGCCATGTGCCCATGCTGGAAAGCAGACGCCATGAAGTAACGCTTGAGGTCTTGCATCGCTTAGCAGCGCAGCCTGGTGAAAACCCCGAACAGGCCGCAGCCAATGGAATGCGCATTGTGCGTGACCTGCTCACGGAAAGCGTTATCCCGCCCCTGGCCATTGCTGGTCCACCTGTACGCCGGGTGCATATGCGCCCGGAAGAAATGAACCGCCGCCCCTGGGTGCGCACTTTTATGCGTATCTGGCGGCCCGCCTGGCTGGCCTGCGCCAACCTGTGCAACCGGGACTATCTGCTGATCATACAATACGCTCTGCTTCTGGCCGGACTGTACGCCGTGCGCTACGCCAACCAGCTTGGATGGTAGCAATGCAGGATGCTTTCACCAAAGGGAACACCCATTCCATGAAACGCGAATTTCTCAATGAGCCGTGGCGTAAAATTGCAGCTCGCCGCCGCCTGGTTCTGCTTATCCTTGTTCTGACCCCGGCCATTATTGCGGCCTCGGTCATGGGATCACTCTTGCCCCACCAGGGCAGCACGGCCCTGGAGCTGGCTATTATCATTGTTTTTTGTACACTTTTTATCTGGATTCTGCTGGGGTTCTGGACAGCCCTGGCCGGGTTCTGGACCCTGCTTAAAACCACGGACCGTTTTGCAGTCAGCCACTCCAGAGGCGAAGATGACGCCCCTATTCGCAGCAATGTGCGCACAGCCATTTTATTTCCTATCTGCAACGAAGACCCGGAACGCATTATGGCCGGTATCCAGGCGGTATGGCGCTCTTTGCAGCGCCTGGGCGCAGCAGACCGTTTTGACATTCATATTTTAAGCGATTCCAATGACCCGGATCGCTGGGTGCAGGAAGAAGCAGCCTGGCATCAGCTCTGCACCACTCTTTCTGCTCATGGCTATATTTTTTATCGCCGCCGCCGCATCAATCTGAAACGCAAAAGCGGTAATGTGGCTGATTTTTGCCGTCGTTACGGCGCACACTACACCTACATGATTGTCTTTGACGCTGATTCTGTCATGTCTGGCGAAACCTTGGTGCGCATGGTGCGCATCATGGAACGCCGCCGCAATGTGGGTATTCTGCAAACAGCACCTGCCTGTACAGGCCGGGAAACTCTTATTGCCCGCGCCCAGCAGTTTGCCAACCGGGCCTATGGACCCATGTACGCGGCTGGCCTGCATCACTGGTTTTTAGGCGATGCCCAGTTCTGGGGCCACAACGCCATTATTCGCGTCAAGCCCTTTATCCAGCACTGCGCCCTGTCCCGCCTGCCTGGCAAACCGCCTCTGGGCGGGGACATCATGTCCCATGATTTTGTGGAATCAGCCCTGATGCGCCGGGCTGGATATTCAGTCTGGCTGGCCTATGACCTGGAAGGCAGTTATGAAGAAGTGCCACCCAACCTGCTGAATGAACTCAAGCGCGACCGTCGCTGGTGCCAGGGCAATCTGCAGCATTTGCGCCTGGTTTTTACCAGTGGCATTTTTCCCGGCCACCGCGTGCTCTTCTTAAACGGGGTTATGAGTTATGGCTCAGCCCTGCTCTGGTTTTTGTTTCTGGCCCTTTCAACCACTGAGGCCATTATGGAAACCCTGATTCAGCCAGATTATTTTCCCCAGGCCAAAACCCTGTTTCCGGTCTGGCCGGTCTGGGACCCTGCTCCGGCCCTGACCATTCTGGCCAGTACAGCCCTGGTTCTTTTTCTGCCCAAGGTCTGCGCTCTTGTGCTGGCCCTGATCAAAGGCAGGCGCAAGCACTTTGGTGGATTTTTCAGCCTGTGCGCAAGTATTTTCATGGAAGTTCTGCTTTCAACCCTGCTTGCCCCTGTGCGTATGCTTTTTCACAGCAAATATGTTTTTTTGACCTTGCTGGGCATGGGCATTGGCTGGGGCACGCAGCAGCGTGACGATGCCGGCACATCTTTCTGGGATGCTCTGCGCTTTCATGGCGGTGGCACTGTGCTGGGACTGATCTGGGGCGCGGTGATGTTTGAAATTAACCGCGTCTTTTTCTGGTGGAGTTCTCCGCTCATCTTTTCTTTGCTGCTCTCCATCCCGGTTTCCATGATTTCCAGCCAGGCAAGCATGGGCCGATTTTTCAGAAAACTACGCATTTTCATCACCCCTGAAGAAACACGCACCCCCCAGGAATACACAGACATTGAGCGCTACCTGGAAGAAACCGCCATGCAGACCCCACGCTTTGGCCTGCCCCTGGACCAGGGCTTTGCCCGTGCCGCTGTTGACCCTGGGGTTAACCTTTTGCACCGTTCCTTATTGCGTGGACCGCGTATGCTTGACCCTGCTATTGCGGCTCGGCGGGACGCGCTGCTGGATAAGGCCCTGGCCGGTGGCTACGCGTGTCTGACCAAAAAAGAAAAAAAAGAACTGCTCTATGACCCGCAACGTATTGCTCGCTTACATGAAAAAATCTGGACCCTGCCTGACGCAGAACTGCACGAACATTGGGGCGTGCGCATTGCATAGCCAGGCATTGCCCATGCGGCCCACCCCATACCCACGCCGCTGTGCTGCGGCCATTGCAGCCTGAGTATGCCAGCCTTGCCTGCTCATGGCGGTAACGTCCATGCAGTGGCAGCTCGTCTGGGCTGTGCCGTGGCAGATATTGTGGACTTTTCCGCCAATATCAATCCTCTCGGCCCTCCGGCCTGGCTGCGTTCTGTTCTGGCCCGCACTGTATCTGAACTGCATCACTATCCTGAACCACGGTCCACAGGTCTGTGCCAGAGCGCTGCCGCATGTTTTGGCCTGACAGCAGATCAGATTGTGGCTGGCAATGGCTCCTCAGAACTGCTTTTTGCCCTGCCCAGACTCTGCGCGGCCAGGGGCATTGAGCGCGCTCTTTTGCCAGCGCCCTGTTATGGCGATTATGCACGGGCCTGTGCTGCGGCAGGGCTTATGGTAGAGCACCTTGTGCTTGATCCGGATGATAATTTTACCCTGGACTGGGACAAACTGGCGGCCAGCCTGCACACGCCGGCCGTGGTTATTCTGGGCCAGCCCGGCAATCCAGCCGGCACAGTGCTGGACCCGCAGCGCATTGTGAACCTGGCCGCAGACAAACCCCGGTGTCTGTTTGTGGTTGATGAAGCGTTTGCTGATTTCCTGCCCGATCTGCCACGCCTGGCCCGCTGCCTTGAACCCAATATCCTTGTTCTGCATTCCCTGACCAAATTTTATGCCCTGCCGGGCCTGCGCCTTGGCCTGGCCTATGGAAACCCGGACCTGTGCGCAGCCCTGAGCACCCTGCTGCCAGACTGGTCTGTAAGTGCCCTGGCCCAGGCCGTAGGACGCCAT
>JAAYGZ010000007.1 GCA_012727515.1 Desulfovibrionales bacterium | reverse complement strand
TTTTACCTTTGCAAGGCTGTCCTGGGCAATGTATTTTTTGCGACCAACATGCCCAGACAGGACAACCTGCGCAGACTCTGGAAACAGCTCTGGCCGCGCTGGAGCAAATGCTTGACTCTATGCGCGGGCCGTTTGAGCTGGGTTTTTTCGGCGGCACATTCACTGGCCTGGACCAGAGCTGGCAGGCGCGTTTTTTAGATTGCGCCAATACATACCGCCATGCAGATCAGCTTGTGAGCATACGAATTTCCACGCGGCCTGATCGCATCTCACCTCTGTTACTGACGTGGCTGCGCGAGCAGGGCGTTGGCCTGGTTGAACTGGGTGTGCAGTCCTTTACTTCGGCAGTGCTGGCACAAAGTGGACGGGGCTACTCTGGGCAGGAGGCCGAAAATGCCTGTAGCCAGGTTCAAAGGGCAGGCCTGAAACTTGGTATTCAGCTCTTGCCTGGGTTGCCAGGGCACACGCCTGCACAATGGCGAAATGACGTGCAGCATACCCTTGCTCTGCGCCCGGAAGTTGTGCGCATCTATCCCTGTGTTGTTCTTGCTGAAACAGTATTGGCCCAGTGGCATAAACATGGCCGCTTTTCTCCCTGGCCCCTGGAGCAGGCCGTGCGCGAATGTGCCTGGGCCGTGCGCCAATGCTGGGAACATGGAATTTCCGTTATTCGCCTGGGCCTGCCAGGAGAGCCTAGTATGCTGGAACGCCTCCTGGCTGGGCCATGGCACCCTGCCTTTGGCTCCATGGTGCGCTCACGTGTATTGCGCGATATTCTGACAGAACAACTTGTTCCTGAAGACCGGGTGCGACAACTTATTCTGCCAGTGCAACTGCAGGGAGAATTGTGGGGACACCGGGGCGAACACAAAAATTTTCTGGCCCAATGGGGCATTACACCGCAGACCGTGGTCAGAACGCACACAAACATCATTACTCTTGAATTGGAGAACCTCCATGCCGCGCATACATATTATCAGCCTTGGCTGTCCGAAAAATCAGGTTGATACGGAAGAAATGCTTGGACAGCTTGGCCCGGGCTTTGTCCTGCACGCAGAGCCTGGCCAGGCTGACATTGTTCTTATCAATACCTGCGGCTTTATTGAGCCTGCTGTACAGGAATCTATCCAGACTATTGTTGATGCAGCAGATGTACTTGCTGCGTGTACGCCAAGACCCACGCTGGTGGTCACGGGATGCCTGGTTAATCGCTATGAGCATGAATTGCGTCAGGAACTGCCCGAGGTTGACCTGTTTTTGCGCATTGACCAGCAGCAAGAGCTGGCCGCCCATCTTGGGCGCATAGCCACAACCACACACGCATCAGCCAGACAACTCACCACAGTACCTAGTTATGCCTATATTAAACTCGCTGAAGGCTGTAATAATCGTTGTCGTTTTTGTACTATTCCCGCCATTCGTGGACCGCTCAAAAGCCGGACTGAGACTGATATTCTTCGCGATGCCCAGGAATGTCTGGCCCAGGGCCGCAAGGAACTGGTGCTTGTGGCCCAAGATCTGACCAGCTACGGACGCGACCGTGGAGAAACCCAGGGCCTGCGTCATATTCTGGAGAAATTGGTTACTCTGCCAGGGCTGCATTGGCTGCGCATGATGTATCTGTATCCTTCAGGCCTGGATCGTGATTTCCTGGCCTTTCTGGCAGACATGCCACCTGTATTGCTGCCGTATTTTGATATTCCATTTCAGCACGCGCACCCGGAAATTCTTGCATCCATGGGACGACCTTTTCAGCGTGATCCACGTACTGTTGTGGAGCAGATTCGCACATTTTTGCCTCACGCAGCCCTGCGCACCACGTGTATTGTGGGCTACCCAGGTGAAACAGAGAGTCATTTCCAGGCTCTGGAAACCTTTGTACGCGAAACCCGCTTTATGCATCTGGGTGTTTTTCCTTATTATGCGGAAGAAGGTTCTGCTGCTGCGTCCCTGCCGCATCAGGTGCCAGAAGACATTAAAGAAGAACGCAGAGACAGACTCATGACCATGCAGGCCGAGATCAGCGCAGATCTTTTGACTGCCTGGGAAGGGCATGAACTGGATATTCTGGTGGATAGGCCTCATGCAGAATGGCCAGGCCTGTACGAAGGCCGGGTCTGGTTTCAGGCCCCGGAAGTGGACGGCATGACCTATGTGAGCGGGGAAGGCGTGCTGCCTGGACGTATGGTCAGGGCTGTGATTGAAGAGAGCAAAACCTATGATCTCGTGGCCCTGGCCTAAGCATGAGCAGAGTGTGTACAGACAAAACTCATGTTATTTTGTTTGCTTGAACCAATTTTGTACATTTTTTTCGCTGATTATTCTGGTTGTCAAGCCCAGGGCCCTCTGCTAGGAGTGCCCAAATTTATTTTTTGTTAGGGGGTAAACGAATGAACACCACTCAAACCACACCAGAGTCCATGAACGATGTAGACATGGAGATGGATTTTGAGTCTCAACTCGAGAACTATCTTAATTCCGACTTCGGCGATATCGAAGAAGGCGTGATCGTTCCAGGCGAGGTTGTGAAAATTGATGACACCTACGTGCTCGTGGATGTCAACTTCAAGTCCGAAGGCCAGATTGCCCTGGAAGAATTCCTGGAAAATGGCCAGGTGGCTGTTAAAGTGGGCGACACTGTTGATGTTTATGTTGTCCGCAAAAATGAACGAGAAGGCTCCATTGTACTTTCCCGGGACAAGGCCAAGCGTATGCAGGTCCTTGATGAGCTGGAGAAGTTGCTTGAGACCGGGGATGTTGTTGTGGGCCGCATTATGCGCCGCATCAAGGGTGGCTACGTGGTTGAAATCAAGGGCATTGAAGCATTTTTGCCCGGCTCACACGTAGATCTGCGCCCTGTTCCTGATATGGACGCCCTGGTAAACCAGGATTACGAATTCCGCGTCCTTAAAATCAATCGTCGCCGCAGCAACGTGATTGTGTCCCGCCGTGTTCTGTTGGAAGAAGATCGGGATCGCAAGCGCGGTGAATTGCTGACAACCCTGGAAGAAGGTCAGACCGTAACCGGCGTGGTCAAAAATATTACTGAATACGGTGTATTTATTGACCTGGGCGGGCTGGATGGTTTGCTGCACATCACTGATATGTCCTGGAAGCGCATCAAGCATCCCAAGGAAATGGTTCAGTTAGGCGATGAGCTGACCCTTAAGGTTTTGTCCTTTGATAAGGATGATAAAAAGGTGTCTTTGGGTCTGAAGCAGTTGGTCGAAGATCCATGGGCCAATATTTCTGAAAAATATCCTGAGGGCCAGAAATTATCTGGACGCGTGACCAACCTGGTGGATTATGGCGCATTTGTAGAGCTTGAGCCAGGCGTGGAAGGGCTGGTGCATATTTCTGAAATGTCCTGGACCCGCAAGCTGCGTCATCCTTCACAGATGGTTCGCCCCAATGATGAAGTGGATGTTATCATCCTGGGCGTGGATGTGGACCGCAAGCGCATTTCCCTGGGCATGAAGCAAGTCAATCCTAATCCTTGGGATCTGGTCGCGGAAAAATATCCTGAAGGGACTATTTTGGAAGCAGGAATCAAAAATATCACAGAATTTGGTCTCTTTATCGGTATTGAAGATGGTATTGACGGTCTGATCCATGTTTCTGACCTGTCCTGGACCAAGAAAATTCGCCACCCCAATGAGCTGTACAAGGTGGGTGATGTGGTTCAGGCTAAGGTTCTGACTGTGGATAAAGAGAGTGAGAAGTTCACCCTGGGCATTAAACAGTTGACCGATGATCCGTGGCTGGATGTGCCCAATCGCTATCCTGTAGGCGCCCTGCTGACCGGCACAATCACCAATATCACTGATTTTGGCCTGTTTGTGGAAGTAGAAGAAGGCATTGAAGGCTTGGTTCATGTCAGCGAAATGAGCAAGAAAAAGATCAAAAGCCCCAAGGAAGCCTTTTCTGAAGGTGACAGCATTGAGGCCAAGGTTATTCATGTCAGTGCTGACGAGCGCCGTCTGGGCCTGTCCCTGAAGCAGCAGGAGCCAGAGAAAAAACGGACCGCAGAACGTTCGGGGCAAACCACTGCTGGTGGCCCCATGACCGGCAATAACCTGGGCGATATGATTCGCCAGAAACTGGAAGAAAACGCAGAAGCCGCCGAGACGGACGAAGAATAGCCTCGCATGTGCTTTCTGCTCCCACTAGCATAACACAGAGGCTGCATCCCTTGGGTGCAGCCTCTTTTTTATGGATACATCATGTCATCATCGCTCTTTTCTTCTGAGGCCCGCAAGCGTCTTGCCTCGCTCAA
>JAAYGZ010000072.1 GCA_012727515.1 Desulfovibrionales bacterium | reverse complement strand
GTGCCTGGCGCATCAATCCGGACCAGCGGGCGATACCGAGCAAGCACCGGGGCCATGAGTTGGGCTTCTTCCAGGCGGGAAGCAGCTCCTGGTCTGGAAATCACCGCAACTTCAGGTACAACAACAGCAGTATCTTCGACAAAGCAGGCGTCTGGAAATCCGGGTGCCGGGGCAAGTTCTTCCACGATCAGCCCTACGTTACGCAAACAGGCGCTATATTTTTCGTGTTGAGCTAAGGTCAGGGACAGCTCTGGCGCAGGCAGAGAAGAAGTTGTCAGACCATTGGGGTAATCAGGCCCGGGCTGGCGCGTAATAGCGTGGGTAAACATCATAAAAAATTCTCCGTAGCAGTGTAGGTGCTGGTTCCAAGCAAGAAAAACCTGCTTTGGCAAGCATTATTCAGGGTCGCTACGTTGGCTTTTTTTTGAGAGCAGATCAGTTGTCACACATGCCCTGGCTATCTGGCTATCGGCCCGAGCAATACTATTCATGCCAAATTTGTTACGGATTGTGTCCAGGGTAGTATCGAGTTTTTGCTGCTTTGCCTGCTGCTCTGTCCTGATTACAGGCAGCAAACCAGCAGTGAGGCGAAATTGTGAAACACCTGTACCGATAAGGCGTACAGGGCGCGTGAGGTGCTGCCTGGCCAGCAAGGCAGTTGTGGCTGCGTAAATGTCCTGAGTTGTATTGGTTGCCATGCCAAGAGTGATATTGCGGCAACACTGGGAAAAATCATTAAATTTGAGTTTAAGACTTACGCACACGCCTTTTTTCTGTATTTTCCGCAACTCATGTCCTACGCGCTCTGCCTGCAGGAGCAGCCAGTGCCGCAATATATCCCGGTCTTTTGTGTCTGCATCAAGGGTATGTTCAGCGCTGCATGATTTGCGTTCTTCATGACTCAATACCGGCCTGAGGTCCACGCCCAGGGCCCTGTCATATAGCATGTCTCCACGCTGGCCATAGCGGGCAGTCCAGAAGGCACGAGAAAAACGCAAGACATCAGGAACCATGCTGATGTCCAGGGAAAGCAGTTCCTTGTGCCAACGCGGCCCAACACCTGGAATTTTCGACACAGGCAAGGTATCCAAAAATGTACGCACCTGTTCAGGCGGCAAAACAGTAAGTCCATCAGGCTTTTGCCAGTCTGAGCAAATTTTTGCCAAAAATTTATTGGGCGCAATACCAATGGAGCAGGTTAACCCTGTTTGTGCTTGTATTGTTTTTTTGAGGTGCTCGGCCAAAACTCTGGGTGAAGCATAAAGTTGTGTCATGCCTGAAATATCTGCATATGCTTCATCCACAGATGCCTGTTCCACAACAGGACACAAGTCCTGGATAATAGCCATGACTTGCGCGGACACGTCCTTGTATCTGGCCATACGACCAGGCAGGAAAATTCCTTGCGGGCAGAGTTTACGTGCCTGTGCAATGGGCATGGCTGAGCGTACGCCATAGCGCCGGGCCTCATAGGAAGCAGCTGCTGCCACACCGCGTTGGGATTGGCCAATAATCACGGGCTGGCCTCGCAATTCAGGATGGTCAGCCTGCTCCACAGAGGTAAAAAAAGCATCCATATCTATGTGGAGGATTGATGCTTGAAAAGTGTTCGCAAGGGGCGTAGTGCTATACATAGAAAAATTCCTTTTATCGCTATCCACGTACAGTCAAGACTAAAATTGAGGCTTTATTTTTTGCATATGTTTTCGTATTGATTTTTCGGACAGATATTTGTTATTTGTAGTCGAAACGGCAGAGGTTCCTATTTTTTTGTATCATTAAAAATTGAGGAGTTACATGCATGAAACAGAGTAAATGGATTGTGTTGGGTTTATTGGTGATGCTTTTGTCAGCATCAGTGGCCCTGGCTGCGGAAACATATGTGCGCAAAGTAGATAATTTTATCTTCCTTGTGGACACTTCTGGTTCCATGGGCGGTACGTACATGTACAGCCAGAATGCTAAAATTGCAGACGCAGTAAACATTTTGGAAGGGATCAACAAGGCTATTCCAGAGCTGGGCTATCTGGGTGGTCTGAGCACTGTAGCTCCTGCCCAGTCCATTGCTGATGTGGCTGGCTATGAGCGGGGAACGTATGGTGCCGCTATTGCTAAGATTCCAGTAAAATTGGGCAACAGATCAACTCCCATTGGCGATGGCCTGAATGCGCTGGAGCCGGCTCTGCGCACTCTGGTTGGTCGCACAGCTGTTATCCTGGTTTCTGATGGCCAGGAAAACGAAAGCACTGCACCTGTTAAGGTCGCCAAAGAACTGGCTGACAAGTATGGCGTATGTTTCCATGTCATCGGTTTTGCAGATCCGATTAATGGTGGCCAGAAAACTCTGGACGGCATTGCTGCCATTAATCCTGCATGCACAGTGGCAGTAACTGGCCAGCAGATGCAGGATCAGGCTGCACTGGAAAAATTTGTGCGTGACGTATTTTATGATGTAACGGGTGCTGAAGTTGACGGTGATGATGACCAGGACGGCGTGCTCAACTCCAAGGACAAATGCCCGGATACTCCTCGTGACCTCGCCGTTGATGCTGATGGATGCCCTATTCCTGTTAAGATGAAGCTCAAAGTGAACTTTGATTTTGACAAGGCAGATGTAAAGCCCATGTACCATCAGGAACTGGCTGATTTCGCAGAATTTGCCAAGCAGTATCCCGGTGTTGATATTGAAATTTCCGGTCATACTGATGGCAAGGGAACTCCTGCTTATAACATGAAGCTGTCTCAGCGTCGTGCCAACAGCGTACGCGAATATCTGATTCAGAAGTTTGGCATGAAGGCAGCTCGTTTAAGTGCTGTTGGTTATGGTCTGACTCAGCCCGTTGCTGACAATAATACTGACGAAGGCCGTGCTGAAAACCGCCGGATCGAAGCTGTCTTAAAGGGTGTATATCAGAAGAGATAGCCGAGATACGCATCTCTGTGTACAACTCCCCGCACTTTTCCGGTGTGGGGAGTTTTTTTATACCTATAGAGTGCGACTGTCCTGCAGCAGATTGCTTTTTCGTTTACTTTCCAGAAAATCCACCGTACATATGTGTAAAACATGAGGTTCAGAATATGCGACGCGTTAGCCAATTTTTTCAACAGATGCAGTGGATGCTTCGTTCTTTGGATATTCATCCCATTGTTTTTGCTGTTGGAGCAGTATGCTGTATTTTTTTCCCTCGTTTTTTCCTGCTCGCACTCATTGGGTTTGGTGCGTATTGGCTGGCCCGTAATGTTTTGAGCCGACCTGCGCGAGGACCACGCCGTGGCGCTCGAAGACATCATAAATAAAGTTCATCTTTTATGAGGGATCCCATGACACGCATTGCAATGTTTGTTTTTCGTTTATTTTTGGCCATTCTGTACAATGTCTGGATGCTCCTTGTTTTCTTGACCGTGACATCGGTCTTATTGCTTGCCAATCATTATTGGAGCACGTTGGTAGCGTGTTATGAAGTATGTGCGAATTTTGGTGCGGACCTGGTTCGCCTTATACAAAATTTCTAACCAGTTATATTGATGTGATTGTGGCACTGCTGCCACGTATCTGCACAAACACTATGCGTTTTCTCTCATTCTCAGGAGTGACATGCTTGCCTCCTCCATGTATCTGCTTTTGGTAGTTTTTTTTGTTTTAGCAAATGGCTTTTTTGTTGCAGCGGAATTTTCCCTTGTTTCAGTGCGTCGCACTCGTATTGCTACGCTTGCAGACCAAGGCAGTGTCCAGGCCAAGCTCTTGCTTCGGCTTATAGATCATTTAAATGCGTATATTTCTGCCACTCAGCTTGGCATAACGCTGTCTTCTCTGGCCCTGGGCTGGATAGGAGAGCCAGCCATTGCCCATCTGCTGGAATTTGTGTTTCTTGATCATCTGCCCCCGGCCATCCTGCACACGTTATCTTTGGCTATTGCCTTTAGCGTCATAACATTTCTTCATATTGTGCTGGGTGAACTTGCACCCAAAACCATTGCCCTGGAGCAGGCAGAAAAAACAGCGTTGGCTGTTGCCCTGCCCCTGGAGATTTTTTATCGTATTTTTTATTGGCCAATCCGCCTGCTTGACTGGGCTGGCACACGTACAGCCCGGATGCTTGGCTTTTCAGCCTGTGTGACCCATGGTTCCGTGTACACAGAAGATGAACTGCGCATGTTAATAGATGCCAGCCACGGCAGTGGGCAGATTGGAGAGGATAAGCGCGGCCTGCTGTCCCGAGCTTTTGATTTCAATGCCACAGAAGCTCATGAGGCCATGATTCCCAGGTCTGCCATGATGGCCATTGCTCTGGATGCTAGCCTGGAAACAGTCCTGCATACATTTCGTATCCAGGGATACTCAAGACTGCCCGTATATGGCGATGATCTGGACGATATCAGAGGCGTGCTGCTGCGCCAGGACATGGAGCCTTACCTTGGATGCGATGCCCCTGTTTTTGACATCCATACCCTGCTTCATGCTCCGTCCTTTGTACCAGCGGGAAAACGGCTGGGCAGTTTACTGAAACAAATGCAAACCACTGGTACGCATCTTGTTTTTGTCATGGACGAATACGGGGGCCTGGAGGGGATGATCACCCTGGAGGATGTGCTCGAAGAAATTGTCGGTGAGATCAATGATGAATATGATGATGAAGTTCGTGCGCAGATTATCCGCGATGGTGAGAGTTATATTCTGGATGGAATGCTGGCAGTGCGCGATGCCAATCGGAAACTTGCACTCAAATTGCCTGAAGACGAGGCCTACACAACCATGGCCGGTTTCCTCCTGGCTCAAACAGGGCGCGTACTGGAAGTTGGGGAAGTTGTAGAGCTGGATTTTGGTTCTTTTATTGTAGAAAAAGTAGAGCGCCGTCGTATTCAGCGCATTCGTTTTCGTCCTGCCCCAAGCGCAGCAACACAATAAAAAAACGCCAAGCTGCATAACAGCCTGGCGCGGGCATGGTTGTCCATGTTTACTCGTTTAGCCTGTGCAGGTGCGTAAATCCCGCATACACAAAGCAGCGTGCAGTGCTTTTTGGGCATCTGCAAACTGGTTGCGCTCCACAACAAAAAGCATATTTGTCTGCCGCGCAGTTTGCGATACAGCCAGGATGTTAATTCCTGCTTTGGCCAATGCGTCAGCAGCCTTGGCCAGAATTCCTGGTTGCGCGATATTAGAACCAATAGCACAGACAATTGCTACCTGCTGAATCGTAATCAGTTCAAATTTTTCTTTGAGTTCTCCGACTAATTCTGGCGAACAGTCTCGATCATTGATGATCATGCCAATGGTATTCGCGTTGGTGGCTTTGCTGATATAGGAAATATCGTACTTGGCCAGAACCTGCATAATGCGCAGGTCAAAACCTACTTCTCCAACCATGCGGGTGTCGTGTACTTCCAGGCAGGTCACCTTGTCTGAGCCGGTCACGATTTCGACCATGGATTTGGGGGCAATAAAATTTTTAGTAATCAGCGTGCCAGTGTGGTCTGGGTCAAAGGAATTTTTGAGACGAATGGAGATATTATTAATCTCCAGTGGCTTGGAGGCTTTTGGGTGAATGGCTTCCATGCCCACGTCAGCAAGCTGGTCTGCAACGTCAAAGTTTGTATTGCATACAGGGTGGATATTTTCTTCACCAATAAGCACGGGATCTCCGGAGCACAGATGGTATTCCTTGTGGATGATGGCTTCCTTGGCGCTCAGCAGCACTGCGACTTTGGAAAAGGTCACTTCAGAATAACCACGGTCAAATTCACGCATAATGCCTTCTGTGCCTTTGGTGTAGCCCGTGGCAAAACAAATGGTGGCAAATGGATTGAGATTGGCAAAACTATCTTTGATGCGTTCATCTATGGTCAGTTGCCGACTGTCTTCCCAGCCACTGAGATCAACAAACGTGGCATTGTAGCCCCTGTTCTGCAAAATGTTGGCAGAATTAAACGCACTATGCATTTCTCCCAATGAAGCCAGTAATTCACGCGCAGCCAGCAAAAGAGCTTTGCGCGAGACATAGCCTGAGGCCAGCACATTATCCATGCTGCGCAGGATATTGATGGTCAGGTCAATATGATCCCCAATAAAGTCATTGGCTTCTTCCAGATTTAACCCTGCGGGGACAAAACTGGCATTAAGTGCATACATCTGGTCGCGCAAGGCCAACAGTTTTTTGGAGTACTCTCCTTGCGTCCTGAATAATTGGTAAATTCCAGGCTGTCCGGTTTTTTTATGTTCCAGAAGTTCATTGGTGATTCCGCCGTATGCAGAGACCACATAAATACGTCCATACACGTCATTGGGGTGACGCAAAATGACATTCTCGATAATCTCCGGAAACCGGGACATGGATGTCCCGCCAATTTTTTCAACACGTAACGGGGGGTTCATGCAAGAGTCCTGACTTGGTGAAAGATTCACAAAAAATACATACCTGCCTGTACACATTAAAAACATGTACCGGATAGAGCCGAATCCCAGGGAGCGTCAAGAGCACACCTTGGCTGCGTGTCCTGACACATCAGGTATGCAAAGCAATCGCAGGTATATGTCTGCCATTTGATCCGTCAACGCCCGGACGACCATCCGGACTGAATTGAATACAGTTGGTGAAATATTGACCAGGCCAGCCTAATCCAGTAGCTGCCCAGCACATATTTGACAGCTGATGCCTGACTGGAATTTTACTGTCCACGCTGAATGAAACCCTTTGTTCAGCCTGGATGCGTTACAATAAAAACACATACTTGGAGGAAGCATGTCTGTTGATGCCACTATGCACATCGTGCGCCCTGGTCGCCGCGATGCATACCTTGACTGGATCCAGATGCTCACAGGCGCGGGTCTTGTCCTGTTCATAGCCTTCCATACCCTGTTGACTGCATCCATTATTTTTGGAGCAGAAGCCTTAGACACTGTTGCTGGCTTTCTGGAAACCCTGCATCTGGACACGCTGGCGCATTTTTTTGTGCCCCTGCTCTTTTTTACGCATTTTATTGTCGCTATTCGCAAAATACCTGTCCGCAGCAACGGACAGCTTGCTATCTGGCGTGACGCTGCACTTCTTCGCCATCGTGATACCTGGCTGTGGATTATCCAGGCTGTAAGCGCCATGATTATTTTGCTTATGGGCGCGATTCATATGTGGACCAATATGAATGACGGAGCTATTCTGGCTGCTACGTCCACGGCCCGTGTGCAAAGCGGTGGTTGGACATTTTTTTATCTGCTGCTGATTCCCCTGGTGCAGGTGCATGTTTTTATCGGCGTGTACCGCATTGGCGTGAAGTGGGGGTTCATTACTGATGCCACCCGTGCTAAAATGGTAAAGATTCTGAGCATTATTTTTGGCTGCGTTACAGCTCTGGCGCTTATTGCCCTGACTCGCTACGCCACCATGACGTTATAAGTGCAGGGAGATGCCATGAATACTCATATTTCTGATCTGCTGGTCATTGGCGCAGGGCTTGCCGGTGAGCGCGTTGCTGTCGAGTCTGCTTTGGCTGGCTTTCATGTTGTGTGTCTGTCCATTGTTCCGGCCCGGCGTTCTCATTCTTCCGCAGCCCAGGGCGGTATGCAGGCTGCTATAGGCAACTGTGCCATGGGTGAGGGAGACAGTCCTGATGTGCACTTTCTTGATACGGTCAAAGGCTCTGACTGGGGGTGTGATCAGGAAGTAGCCCGCATGTTTGCTGACAGTGCGCCCATTGAAATGCGCCGTCTGGCCCACTGGGGTGTACCGTGGAACCGCGTGGTTCCGGGCAGATCCACCTATTTCAAGGGCGGAGAGTTGTTTGAAAAATTTGAAAAGCCGGAAAAAGAAGGGCTGATCACTGCCCGCTCTTTTGGCGGCACAGCCAAATGGCGTACATGCTATACATCTGATGGCACAGGTCATGCTGTTATGTGTACTATGGACAATAAATGCGCTGAGTTAGGCATAGCTGTCCTGGATCGCAAAGAAGCTATTTCCCTTATTCATGATGGCCAACAGTGCATGGGCGCTATTGTGCGCTGCCTGCGTACCGGCAGGCTGGAGACATTTCTGGCCAAGGCCACAGTTATCTGCACTGGTGGCTTTGGTCGTATCTACAAAGCGACAACCAATGCCGTGATCTGTGACGGCGGAGGCCATGTCATTGCTCAGGACACGGGCGTGGTGCCCATTGGCAATCCAGAAGCCATTCAGTTTCATCCCACAGGCATTGTGCCGACAGATATTCTGGTGACAGAAGGCTGTCGGGGAGATGGAGGAACCCTTTTAGATATCAATGAAGAGCGGTTCATGCATATCTATGAGCCTGAAAAAGCAGAACTTGCGTCCCGTGATGTGGTGGCCAGACGCATGACCGAGCATATGCGGGCAGGCAAAGGCGTGCCTTCTGCGTATGGCGAACACCTGTGGCTGGATATCCGCCATTTGGGTGACAAACATATCTCTACCAAACTGCGTGAAGTAGATGAAATCTGTAAGAATTTTTTAGGTGTGGACCCACGCATTCAGCTTATTCCGGTTCGCCCAACCCAGCACTACACCATGGCGGGAGTGCGTACAGACAAAACCGGCGCAGCATATGGCTTGCGCGGCCTGTTTTCAGCAGGCGAAGCCGCGTGCTGGGACATGCACGGCTTTAATCGTCTGGGCGGGAATTCTCTGGCAGAAACGGTGGTTGCCGGGGGCATTATCGGCGCTCATATTGTTGCCTTTTTGCAAGGCTATGAAACGTCCTTTTCTACTGCTGTGATTGCTGCTGAGGCCAAACGTCAGCAAGAGCGCCTGGACAACCTGATCAGCGGACGCCTGGGCAGGGAAAATGTCTATACTGTCCGGGCTGAAATGCAGGACGCGCTGATGCAGGGGTGTTTTGTTTTTCGCAATGAAAAAGACCTGACCGAGTGTGTGACTGTTTTGCAGGGGCTTTTGGAACGCTCTGAACGCATTGGCCTGGTTTCCAATGGCATAGGGGCCAATCATGAAGTGGCCGCAGCCCTGAAAATTCGTGGTCAGGTTCGTTTGGCCCTGTGTATTGCTCAGGCCGCCCTGATGCGCCGTGAAAGCCGGGGCAGTCATAACCGTGAAGACTATCCGGCCCGTGATGACAAGAACTGGTTGAACCGCACGTTGGCTTATTGGCCTGAAGGTCAGGACATGCCAGAACTCCGCTATGAAGAGGCCACGCCCTATTTTGAGATTCCTCCGGGAGAGCGTGGTTATGGCGGTGGCAAGATTATTTATGCTGATCCACAGGACATTGACGCCAGGACCATAAAGCGCAGCTAAGAGGGACACAACATGGGACGACTGCTCCAATTTGAGATATTTCGCTATAACCCTGAGGACAAAACTTCCAGCCCGCATATGCAGACATTTGAGCTGGAAGAAACCACCAACATGACCCTGTTTATCGCTCTGAATCGTTTGCGCGAAGAGCAGGACCCTGGCCTTATATTTGATTTTTGCTGCCGGGCAGGCATTTGCGGCTCCTGTGCCATGGTCATCAATGGTCGCCCAGGCCTGGCCTGCCAGACCAAAACCAAGGATTTGCCTGAGACAATTACCCTTTTACCCTTGCCGGTTTTTAAGCTTATTGGTGATTTGTCTGTGGATACAGGGGTATGGTTTCGTGATATGTACACCAAAACCGAATCCTGGATCCACACGAGTAAAGAATTTGATCCGACCAAAGAAGAAGAGCGCATGGACAATGCAGTGGCTGAGCAGATTTACGAGCTTGAGCGCTGCGTAGAATGCGGCTGTTGTATTGCGGCCTGCGGTACAGCGCGTATGCGTGATGATTTTATGGGGGCCGCAGCCCTTAACCGTGTTGCCCGTTTTGTCATTGACCCGCGTGACCAGCGTACAGACAAAGAATATTTTGAAATCATTGGCAATGATTTTGGAATTTTTGGCTGCATGGGGCTTTTGGCCTGTGAAGATGTCTGTCCCAAGCATTTGCCTTTGCAAAACCAGCTTGGCTTTTTGCGTCGTAAAATGGGCATTACTGCGCTGAAGCAGTTGTTCAGGGCGTAGTTATGCGCACTATTCATGCCACGCAGATTATCGAAACAGTGGCTGCCATGTGCATACATGCCAACCGCTATTTACCCCAGGATGTGCGGCAGTGTTTTGCCCGTTGTGCGGCCACAGAGACTTCTGTCGCAGCCAGAGAGATTTTTCGCCAGCTCACAGAAAATTATGAACTGGCTGACCAGACCGGCCTGCCCCTGTGCCAGGACACGGGCCTGGCTGTTTTTTTTGTCGATATGGGTGAAGACCTGCGCGTGGAAGGCATGAATATTCGCGATGCCATTCATGAGGGCACGCGCAAGGGCTATGCAGAAGGGTATTTGCGCAAATCAGCCTGTGATCCTTTTACCCGCGCCAATACCACAGATAATACTCCGGCCATCATTCATTTTGACATTGTGCCTGGTAGCAAGCTGCGCATTGCCTTTATGGCCAAAGGCGGGGGCAGTGAAAATATGTCTCGCGTCACCATGCTTGCTCCGGCTCAGGGTTGGGCAGGCATTAAAAAATATGTCATCCAGCGTGTTGCAGAGGCTGGGCCAAATCCTTGTCCTCCAACTATTGTTGGTCTTGGCATTGGTGGAACCTTTGAATACGCGCCCATTCTGGCCAAAAAGGCCCTGTTGCGCAAACTTGACGACACGCATCCAGACGCCAGGATTGCGGCCATGGAAGAAGAGTTGCTCCATGATCTCAATAAGCTTGGCATTGGCCCTATGGGCCTGGGTGGGGCAACCACATGCCTGGGCGTTAAAATCGCCATCAGCCCGTGTCATATTGCCAGCCTGCCTTTGGCTGTGAATATTCAGTGCCATTCCTCCAGGCATGAGGAGGTGGAACTCTGATGGCTGAATATACCTTGCACACGCCCTTAACAGACGCAGACATTATCCAGCTTAAAGCTGGTGATGTGGTAAAACTCTCAGGCATCATCTACACTGCCCGCGATGCGGCCCATAAGCGATTATGCGATCTGCTGGACACAGGCGCGGCCATGCCTTTTCCCCTTCGGGGTTCGGTTATTTATTATGTGGGGCCAAGCCCTGCTCCTCCAGGTCGTCCAATAGGTTCTGCCGGTCCTACTACCAGTTATCGCATGGACAGTTATGCCCCGCGCCTTCATGCCCTGGGTTCCAAGGCGTCAATAGGCAAGGGTAAACGCGGCCATGCAGTGAAGCAGGCTTTAAAAGACCATCAGGCTGTGTATTTTGGAGCAACAGGAGGCGCTGGCGCACTGTTGTCCAGATGTATAACTGCGGCCAAGGTTATTGCTTTTGCAGAATTAGGCCCTGAAGCCATCCGCGAACTCACTGTGGAGGATTTTCCCGTGCTGGTCATCAATGATTGCCACGGCGGGGAACTCTATGTGCAGCCAGATCTCAAGGCCGCCGGGCTGGAATAATGCGCTCTGATTTGTTTGTTATTTTATGATCCTGCGGCTGGCGCAGGAAAACGCACGATACTGCGCTATCATTGGAGGATAGTATGGCCTTGTTTACTCCCCAGGAAGCCCTGGATTATCATTCTGAAGTTCGGCCCGGTAAAATTGAAGTTGTACCGGTCAAACCGTATGCCACGCAAAAACACCTGACCATGGCCTATAGTCCGGGCGTGGCAGAAGCCTGCCTGGCCATCGCCAAAGACAGCGATCTGAGCTATACATACACAGGGCGAGGCAACCTTATTGCCGTGGTTTCCAATGGTACTGCTGTTTTGGGGCTGGGCAATATCGGCCCTCATGCAGGCAAGCCTGTTATGGAAGGCAAGGGGCTTTTATTTAAGATTTTTGCTGATGTGGATGTCTATGACATTAATCTGGACGTAACAGATCCGGACAAACTCTGTGAAATTGTCAAAGCTCTGGAGCCGACATTTGGCGGCATTAACCTGGAAGACATCAAGTCGCCGGAATGTTTTTATATTGAAGATAAACTTAAAAAAGAGATGGGCATTCCTGTTTTTCATGACGACCAGCATGGTACAGCCATTATTTCTGCTGCTGGTCTTATCAATGCCATAGAAATAGCTGGAAAAAAGATAGAAGACCTGCGCATGGTTGTGTCTGGAGCTGGCGCAGCAGCTATTTCCTGCTCTCGCTTGTACATTGCTTTGGGTATGCGCCCGGAAAACATTGCCATGTTTGATTCTCGTGGCCACCTGCACCTGGGCCGTACAGATCTGAACGCTCAGAAACGAGAGTTTGCCACGGAAAAAGCGTATGCGTCCCTGGCTGAGGCTATGGTGGGGGCGGATGTTTTTCTGGGTCTGTCCAAAGCTGGCGTGGTCAGCCAGGATATGGTCCGCAGCATGGCCGTGAGTCCAATCATTTTTGCCTGCGCCAATCCTGTTCCGGAAATTTCCTACACCGAAGCCAAAGAAGCGCGGCCTGACGCGATCATGGCCACGGGGCGTTCTGATTTTCCCAACCAGATTAACAATGTTCTGGGCTTTCCGTTTATTTTTCGCGGAGCGCTTGATGTGCGGGCCACGGAAATTAACGAGGAAATGAAGCTGGCAGCAGCCAAGGCGCTGGCAGAATTGGCCAAGCAGCCTGTTCCTGAGTATGTGCTGCGCGCCTATGGTGTTGATGCGCTTGAATTTGGTATTGATTACATTATTCCAAAACCAGTGGATCTGCGCCTGATTGAGTTTGAATCCGCAGCCGTGGCTCAGGCAGCCATGGATACTGGCGTGGCTCAAAAGCCTATCCCGGATATGGATGCGTACCGGGCTTTACTGCGTGAGCGGATCAACAAATCCCGCGCCCGTCTGGAAAGCCATGTTGCAAGCTATCCACAGATATTCTGACACGGCCATACGTTCATAGGTGTTATCAAGTAAAAATGCCCTGGCAGGATTTCCTGCCAGGGCATTTTTAGTGCCGGTCGGAATGACAAAGATTGTCTATCACATTGTGATTATTCAAGATTTTTCTTCCATAAAAACAGGGCTTGGCATTTATCCTTGGCATGTGATCGTGACATGAAAACGCTGAATCTTTGTACAGGATTTACTCAGCGTTTCCCTAATTTTCCAATGCCTGAGGATTAACAATCTGTATCTGGGCTTTGGCTCGCAGTTCCCCTAAAAAGGCTTCAAAGAGTTCTTGTCCCGCACGCTGGTTGAGCGAAGTCATCCACAATTCTTTATCCTTGTCCCAATTTTCATCAGCAGGCGGAGTTATGCTTGCCAGGCGAGCCAGGACATACCCATCAACAACATTGTAGCTCACAGGCAGCCACGTGTCCGGAGCAGAGGAAAAAAGAGCATTGGTCAAGGCTGGATTCATGCCCAGGTCAGGGATGTTATCCTGCCGACTAAAAGGCTCTGTGGTCACTACAGCAGCATGTTGTCCATTGGCTAAAGTTCCGGTGCTGTTTAACGCATTCAGATCTGTGTCAGCAGCTTTTTTGGCCAGGACCAGGGCGCCTTCTTCCAGCAAAGTGGCGCGGATGGTGTCATGCACTTCTGCCAGCGGGGTTGTGGATTCTGGTTTTTCTTCGGTTTTGGTTGCCAGCAGATATCCATCAGCATACGTTACAGGATTCTGCACGGTTGCGTTTATAGCCAGGTCAAAGAGCGAGCCGCGTTGTTCTGGCGTCAGAGCAGGCAATTCCTGTGGTCCGGCAGCGCGTGTAAAAAAGCTGGATTGTGACACCTCTGGCAGATTCAGGGATTTTGCCGCTTGCGCAAGGTCTGCGCCAGTCAGAATCACTTCCAGAGCCTGGTCCAAGTGATCCTGCAACGAGTCCGCAGCGCTGTCTTCAGCAATGGTTTGCCGGATTACATCTTTGACATCATCCAAAGACTGATATCCAGGGGCCTTGGTTTCTTCAACTTTAATGAGATGAAAGCCAAAAACCGTGCGCACTGGCTCGCTGATCTGACCTGCAGGTGTTGCAAATGCCACGTCCTCAAACTCAGGAACCATGCGGCCTTTGCCAAACCAGCCGAGTTCTCCGCCTGTGCCTGCGCCAGAGGGATCTTCGGTATAGGCGTTGGCAACATCTTCAAAGGTCATGCCCTTGGCCAGGGACGCCTGAGCCGCAGCCAGCTTTTCCTTGGCCGCATTTTCTTCCGTCTCAGAAGCATCGTTGGCCAGTCGGATCAATATATGCCTGGCTTTGACTTGCTCCTCAATCTTAAAATTTTCTTTGCGCGCATCATAGTAGGCGCTGATTGCTGCATCAGACACAGTGCCTGGTACTGCAAGTGTGGCCGGAGTGATAAGCAGGTAGGCGATTCTGGCCTGGGCCGGGAGAGCATATTGTGCTTTATGGCTCTCATAATAGGCCTGGATTTCTTCGTTAGTCACAGAAACCTGATCCGCGTAATGCTTCCAGGGGTATGAAATATAGGAGAGCGTTGCTGTGCTTTGCCCAAATGTGTAGTATTCGCGGGCCTGGGCCTCTGTGAGTTGAGCGGGCAGGCTAATGTAGCGCTCTATTTTCTCCATGATCAGACGGCGCATGAAATCAGACTCAAATTGGCCTGGAGTAAGATTATTGGCCTGAAGCACGGTGGTGTATTGCTGGGGATCAAAAACCTGCTTTTCATTTTGAAAGGCAGGCACAAGATGGATTTCTCGCGCCAACTCTTCCCTGGACACGCTGATACCTAATTCAGCCGCCTTGTGCAGGATAAGCTCCTGGGTAATCATTTGGTTAAGTACTTGTTCCTTGAAGCGGATCTGGGCCAAAAATTCCGGAGTCAGCCCAGGATTCTGGCGCCGTGCCGTTTCCATGTTGCGTTGCAGGGTTTCCTGAAATTGCTTGAGGGAAATCGGATCACCATTGACCGTGGCGACAACATGCCCCGCACCTTTCTGGCTTTTATCCATGCCAAAGGCCAGGACAAAGACCGCGATAATAATACCAAAAATAACTTTAATTCCCCAAGACTGGGCACCTTTGCGTAAAACATCAAGCATGATTTTTTACCTTACGTCTAAAAGTAATGAACAGGAGCGTCAGCCCCCACCTCGTATTATTTCTTCACTGTATTAAGCAGACCGCCTGCTTTGATCACAGCAATGTCATCAGCGCTCAGGTCATGCGTTAGGGTCAGATGTTTGCCTGATGCTGTTGCGGCTTCAAGTTGTACGCCCGGAGCCAGAGCAGTGGTTGCGCAGCGCAGCACATCTCCTTCAGTAAGCGCGTCATAATCTTCCCCCTGTACAAAAGTCAGGGGTAAAATTCCAAAATTAATTAAGTTAGTTTTGTGGATGCGGGCAAAGGATTTGGCAAGGACGACCCGCACACCCAAATGTCGGGGAGCAAGCGCTGCGTGTTCGCGGCTGGAACCCTGACCATAATTTTCACCACCAAGGATTGCGCCCTGCCCAGCCTTTTCAGCGCGGGCCACAAAGTT
>JAAYGZ010000071.1 GCA_012727515.1 Desulfovibrionales bacterium | reverse complement strand
TGAACAAAAACGCCTTTACCTATTCTGGCACCAAGATACATGCCCGGTCCTGAAATCATGACAAGATGATGAAATAGCTATATTCACAAAATTTTAATTCAATGCGGACACGCTTTTCCCTGCGTTCACGGCAGGGGGAAGAAAGGAAATTTTATGCGCTGCATATACAATCAGCACACAGATCCGGCCTTTAATCTGGCCCTGGAAGAATGGCTGCTCCGGCACGGAACAGAGGATATTTTTATGCTCTGGCGCAATGCAGCGGCCATTATTGTCGGGCGCAATCAAAACACAGTCGCAGAAATCAATGAGGATTTTGTTCGTGAGCGCGGGATTGCTGTTATCCGGCGTTTAACTGGGGGCGGAGCAGTGTTTCATGATCTGGGCAATGTTAATTTCACCTTTATTCAGCATGGATATGCAAAAAAAGGTTTGGATTTTCACCGCTTTACCCTGCCAATACTGACAGCCTTGCAGACTATGGGCGTAGAGTGCGCATTTGAGGGGCGCAATGATTTGGTTATACATGGGCAAAAATTTTCTGGTAATGCCCAGCGCATAGAAAAAGATCGTGTTTTGCATCATGGCACCTTGCTCTTTGCAGCGCATATGCCGGACATCAGCGCTGCATTACGGGTGCATCCTGCCAAATACGCAGACAAAGCAGTAAAAAGTGTACAAAAACGAGTGACCAATATCTCCAGCCATTTGCCAGAGCCCATGGATGTTGAAACATTTATGCAGCGCATGATGTGTGAAGTATCTGGCGGACAACTGAACCTGGATCACCAGTTACGTGAGGAAGAAATAGCCGGAGCACGTCAGCTTGTGCAGGAGCGTTATGGCCGCTGGGACTGGAATTTTGGCGCTTCCCCACAGTATGGGTTTTCACGCGCTCTGCGTACTCCAGGCGGTATGGTCGAGGCTTATGTTGATGTGCGCCAGGGCCGTGTCACAGCCTTGCGGCTGCACGGGGATTATTTTGGGATTCGCCCTGTTGCCGAACTGGAAGCGCTGCTGGTGGGCTGTGTGCACCAATATGAGGCCCTGGCCCGCATACTGGATAATCTGCCCCTTGATGAGTTCATGCGTGGCGTGGATAGAGACAGCCTTTTAGCGTGTCTGGTCTGAGCCTGGTCCGACAAATGTGCATGGCTTTTTTCAACGTGACAACCTGCCGGGCCAGTATCTGACCCGACAGATCACGAGGGAGGAAATTTGTCTCCTCTGCTTACAGCTGGTTCAGCAGCTCAGTTGCCGGAGCATAGCCCGGGTCTGTGGCGATGATCTGCTCCAGATGGGCCTTGGCTTCTTCTGCACGGTCACAGGCAACAAGGCACCCGCCCAGGGCGTACCGGACATCACTCTTGTGCGGGTCCAGCTCCAGATAGATAGACAGGGGAATAATGGCTTCACTGGTCCGCCCCAGCACATGACTTGTCTGTACAAGGCCAAAAAGAGCGATCAGGTTTTCCGGGTTCATGCTCAGGGCCTTTTGATAGACGTCAAAGGCGCGTTCTGTATTGCCTTGCTCCATGGCAATGAGGCCAATACCTGCCAGAGACTTGTCAGATGAAGCAATATGCTCGGCCTTTTCATACAAGCTCAAGGCCTGCCCAAAATCACCCCGCTGCACTGCAATGGTCGCTAATCCAAGATACGGATCAGGATGAATACCATTGCTGCTGGCTGCCTTCAGATAGTAATTTTCCGCCTTATCCAGTTCACCCATGAACAGATAACATTCCCCAAGTTCCTTATTGATTTCATAATCCAGATGCGAGCTCATGACGTTCCTCCTGCGTGGATAGGTTATGTGTCAGTTTTTTCCATTTGCGTTGTTCTTAGCAAACTGAGTGCCAACAAAACAAATTCAGATTGAGCGCCTGCTGTTCCGATATCTAATATCCTGACTTCACAGATATAATCATGAAAAACATGCCTGTGGCACAAACGTTGCTGTTCACATACTGTCCGCAGGCTGTCAGATACAGAGTGTGCCTGGCAACAAAGGGCTTCGCAGAGTGGAGGATATGGAAATGAAAAGCATTTTTTCAGATCACATCAATGTAGCAGCCAAGGTGCTCGACTTTCAGTTGCAGCGTCAAAATATCGTCAGCGCCAATCTGGCCAACATCAATACCCCTGGCTACAAAGCGCGGAAACTGGAATTTGAAGACGATCTGCAAGCTGCCCTGGGCCTGTCTGATGCTGGCACAATGTCCCGCACCAATCACCGACATCTTCCAAGCACCGGAATTACTGACCTTGAGGCCACAGTGAGCAAACCCTTTGCCCCGCGTGTGGTGCAGAGTGTGGATAATGTGGACCTGGATACAGAAATGGCCGTTATGGCCAAGAATAATCTTGCCTATAATACCCTGGCCCTTGTGCTGCAAAAATCTTTTGCTGGCCTGAAGCAAACAATTCAGGAAGGAGCGAAATAATGGATTTCATGACAGCTATTGACGTGGGCGCTTCTGGCCTCAAGGCTGAGCGCACCCGGTTAAATGTTATCTCCATGAACCTGGCCAATGCCAAGACCACGCGCACTGTGGAGGGCGGGCCGTATCAGCGCAAAGAAGTTGTCTTCAAGGAATCTGATCTGGGTTCTCCTTTTTCCAACGCCATGCAGTCTGCCCTGGACAAAGAGGTCAAGGGCGTGCGCGTGGCATTGGTACAAAATGACGGACGCCCCTTGCGCCAGGTATATGAACCCAACCATCCTGACGCCAATGAAGAGGGCTATGTCAGTTATCCGGACATCAATGTTGTTGAGGAAATGACCAATATGATGGCGGCCATGCGTTCGTATGAAGCAAATGTAAGCACTATTTCCACGGCCAAGACCATGTTCAGCAAGGCCCTGGAGATAGGCCGCTAGGCCGGGCCGTCAGGCTGGTCTGCGCATCCACTGTCAGGACAATATAAGGGAGGTTTGATATGGCTCTTTCTCCTGTAGCAATGAAAGCATATATGACAGCCGCTGATATTCAGGGCGGCGGGCTTACGGGCTTTGGATCAAAGCAACTCCAGAGTACGTCAGGAAAGTCCTTTGCAGACTCCCTGATGCAAAACACGGATGCGCAGGGAAACAAAAATCAGGCCCTGTCAGCAGTGGGCCTGGCGCAGACACACGGCCAGCATATGAGTGGTGCGCGATCCTTTACTGAAACCATTGGGGACTCCCTGGGCAAGGTCAATGAAATGCAGATAGAGCGGGGCAGAATGATTGAAGAATTTGCCTCAGGAAAATCAGAAAACGTGCATGAACTGATGATTTCGCTGCAAAAAGCAGGGCTGGCCATGGATATGACTTCGGCTGTGCGCAACAAGGTTATGAGCGCTTACCAGGAATTAATGCGTATCCAGTTCTGATTCACGTTGAAATAAGGAGTTGAGCCATGCCCCCATTTATCCAGGACACATTGAACAGAGTTGCAGAATTCTGGCAGACAAAAAGCATTGCCCAGCGTGTTATGTTGGGCGGCTTGCTGGCCTCTTTGGTGGTGACATTTTTCGGGATGATTTTCTGGATGAACAGTACAGAATATAAGGTTTTGTACAGCCAGCTCTACCAGACCGATGCGGCCAGCGTTGTTGAATATCTGCAAAAGGAAAAAATTCCGTACAAAATCGCGGATAATGGTTCTTCCATCCTGGTTCCGGCGGAAAAGGTCTATGAGACCCGGCTCAAGCTTGCTGGCGAAGGCTCCTTACATGGTCAGGGCATTGGCTTTGAAGTTTTTGATAAAAATAACATTGGCCAGACAAATTTTGTACAGAATATCAATTATCAGCGTGCGCTTCAGGGCGAGTTGTCGCGCACCATCATGGAACTGCCAGAAGTGGAGTCAGCCCGTGTGCACCTGGTCCTGCCCAGCAAGAGCTTGTTCACAGAGGAACAGGCACCGCCATCAGCGGCCATTCTTCTGAATATCAAAGGCGGGCGCACTCTGGCTACCCAGCAGGTCAAGGCCATTGTCAATCTTGTGTCCACCAGCGTGGAGGGCCTGACCCAGGAGCACATCACCGTGGCCGACAGTCGGGGCAAGGTTTTGTATGAGCCTAAAGCCAACGAAGAGCTTGGGGGCATGACCTCGACCCAGCTTGAATACCAGCACTCCATGCAGCGTTCCCTGGAACAGCGCATTGAACAGCGGCTCATTCCCATTGTCGGGCCAGGACGGGCAATTGTCCGGGTTAATGCGGACCTGGATTTTAACCGCACCACGATTCGCAAAGAATATTTTGATCCCAAATCAGCCGTGGTGCGCAGCGAAATCAAAAGTGAAGAAGAAAACACAGGCAAGGCAGATGTAGGCAATCAGCCCAATCTGAACTACCAGGGCAGTGAAAATGACTTGGCAACCGCAACCATGCAGCAGAGTTCGCGCGCCTCATCGACCACAAATTATGATATTAACCGCGAAGAACAGCAGATCGTGGCCCAGATCGGGGCGATCAAGCGTCTAAGTGTTGCCGTTTTGGTTGATGGAAAGTATATGCAGCAGGCTGACGGCACATCGACCTTTGAACCTTTGCCGGCCACAGAGCTGGAGCAGATCAGACAGCTTGCGCAACGGGCCGTTGGTTTTGATGATGAGCGGGGCGATGCCATTGAAGTGTCATCCATTGCTTTTGGTGATCCCTTTAAGGATGAGGCTCAATCACCCCTGGAGATTGTCTCCAATTATTTTAATTTGCTTGGCAAGCCGCTTCTTAATACCTTACTGATCCTGCTCTTTCTGTTAGTTGTGCTGCGTCCGCTGGTCCTGGCTCTGATCAGGCCCAAGGTTACAGATCCCACAACCGTACAGACCCAGGAAGGACTTGACATGGCGCAGGAACGCATGGCCCTGACCGAAGGCATGAGTGATTCTGATCTGGAGAGCATGGAAACAGCCAGGCGTATAGAACATGCCAAGACACTTGCGCAGCAACTGGTGGAACAGAATATGGAGCAGGCAATTATGATCATGCGTCAATGGATGAGCGAAGGAGGGGCGTAAGTGGCTGTAGGATCTGCTAAACTGACTGGCCCGCAGAAAACTGCGATCCTGATTCTGGCCCTGGGTGACGCCTTTGCCACAGAAGCATTCAAGAAGTTTGAGCGCTCTGAGATCACTGCGGTGTCCAAAGCCATGGCCAGGCTGGATGCTGTCAGCAAGGAACAGGCAGAAGAAGTGCTCAAAGAGTTTAATCAGGCCATGACCATTGGTCAGGAAATGCTGTATGGTGGTCCGGAGCAGGTCCGCAAAATGATCACCTCCAGCCTGGACTCAGATACTGCCCGCTATATTCTTGATGAACTGGATCTGGAAACAGGCCCGGTGCCGTTTAAGGAACTGGCCAATGTCAGCCCCAAAATCCTGGCCCAGATTCTACGGAACGAGCATCCTCAGACCCTGGCTCTTATCCTTGGGCACCTGCCCCCGGAAAGTGCTGGAAATCTTTTACAAAACCTGGGTCCAGCAGTGCGGGCAGAGGTCTTGATCCGTCTGGCCAAGCTGGAAGCAGTGGCCGAAGAAATGCTGGTGGAAGTGGATCGTGTGCTGCAAAGCCAGCTCATTGCCATTGGCGGCAAGGAAGGCAAGAAAGTTGGTGGTGTCAATTCTGTGGCTGAGATCTTAAATGCCATTGACCGCGCCACTGAAGAAGAAATCATGGCTGATATTGAAGAAGACAGCGCCCAGCTGGCTGACGAGATCAAGCAGCTCATGTTTGTTTTTGAAGATATTATGAAAATTGATGACCGTGGAATCCGCGAAGTGCTCAAGGAAATCAGCAACGAAGACCTGACCCTGGCCTTAAAGACCGCGCCAGAAGAATTGCGCGAAAAGTTCTTCAAGAACCTGTCTGAACGTGCTGGTAACATGATCCGTGAAGATCTGGAAATCATGGGCCCGGTCAAGTTGTCTGAGGTGGAAGTGGCGCAGCAGAATATCGTCAAGCAGGTGCGTCGCCTGGAAGCCGAAGGCCGCATAGTCATTGCAGGCAGTGGAGGCGAGGTTCTTGTCTGAGGATACTGCCAAATTTGTTACGGGCCGGGTTATTTACGGCCTGCACCATGGTGATATGAGCCGCTTTGACCGTCCGGAAACACAGTTGTGGAACGATGAAACCGAGGCCCGCTATATGGAACAGGTGCGAGAGCGAGCGCAGCACAAGGCGCGTGAAATTTTAGAACAGGCTCTGGCCGAAGCAGAGCAGATCCGGGCGCGGGCCGCGTCAGAAGGCTTTGAATCCGGACGCCTGGAGGCTGCAGGCCTGGTTCAGCAGGAAGCAGACAAGCTCACTGCGTTTTTGGGAACTCTTGAACAGGCCCTGCACGCAGAAAAACAGCGTATTTATGCTCAGCACAAGCAAACCTTGTTTTCTCTTCTGCAACTGGCATTTGAAAAAACCCTGGGCATTATGCTGGATGAGCAGCGCCAGGCTGTTCTGACGGCCTTGTTTGACGAAGCCGTGACCCAGCTTCAGGCTGCCAGCACGATCACAGTCTATGTTTGTCCTGACGATATGGATATAGCCAAAGAATTGACGGATCAGGCCAGAACCAGTCAGGGCCTGCCCGACATGATACTTAAAGCCAGCCCTGATCTGGCCCCTGGCGGAGTGCGTCTGGAAAGCGGGGATGGCGTGGTGGATAATGCTGTGGCCTCGCGTTTTGAACAGGTCCGTAGTATTCTGGACGGATATGTGGAAAATCCATGACTGCTGACCTGGAAGGCACGCTGCATCTTTTGGCCAGTCTGCAACCCAGCCAGGCCTATGGAAAAATTTCCAAGGTTGTGGGGCTGGTGGCTGAGGGCCGTGGCATTAAAGCACCCTTGGGTTCAGTGTGTCAGCTTTTGCCGGATGGTCAGCACTCCAGGGTGGTCAATGCTGAAGTGGTTGGGTTTCGCGATGATGTGGTGCTCCTTATGCCGTATGGCGAAATGCGTGGCATCCGGCCAGGCAGTCTGATCCGCAATACCAGCACACCTCCGCATTTTCCTGTGGGTAATCGCTATCTGGGCCAGGCCATTGACGCCTTTGGCCAACCCCTGCATCCAGATGCTTCTCTTTTTCCTGCCCGCTATAATCCCCTGTACACTGATCCTCCCAACCCCCTGACCAGGCCACGTATCTGCGATCCGCTGGACGTGGGAGTGCGGGCCATCAATGGCTTGCTGACCCTGGGTAAAGGCCAGCGCGTGGGCATTATGGCTGGTTCTGGCGTGGGCAAAAGCACGCTCATGGGCATGATGGCCCGCTACACAGCCGCTGATATCAATGTTATTGGTCTTATTGGCGAGCGCGGGCGTGAGGTTGTGGAATTCATGGAAAAAGACCTTGGCCCGGAAGGGCTGGCCAGGTCTGTGCTTATTATTGCCACCTCAGACCAGGGTCCATTGGTGCGTATGCGCGCTGCGTATGCTGCCACGGCCATGGCTGAATTTTTTCGCGATCAGGGCAAGGACGTGCTGTTAATGATGGATTCTGTGACCCGGTTTGCCATGGCAGCGCGGGAAGTGGGCCTGGCAGCCGGAGAACCTCCTACCACCAGGGGCTATACGCCCACGGTTTTTTCTCATTTGCCCCGGCTTCTGGAGCGGGCTGGGCGCTCTGAAACAGGCAGTATTACAGGTATTTACACTGTGCTGGTCGAAGGTGATGATTTTAACGAGCCAGTGGCAGATGCGGTACGCTCTATTTTAGACGGTCATATTGTCCTGACCCGTGACCTGGCTGATCAGGGTCATTATCCTTCCATTGATGTGCTCAAAAGCGTCAGCCGTTTGCGCTCTGATGTGACGCCCAGGCCCGTGATTGAATCTGCCCGGACACTCATCCGCTTGCTGGCCACCTATAACCGTGTGGAAGACATGGTTAATATCGGGGCCTATGCCAGGGGTAATAATCCGGAAATTGACCTTGCCCTGGACATGATTGGGCCTATTCGCGGTTATTTGCAGCAGCAGGTTGAAGAACAATGCACATTGGACCAGGCCTTTATCTCATTGCAAAAACTCGTTTCCAGCGCTAGCGCTTCATAAAACACCACGCCATAAATCTTTGCCCTGTGATGATATGGGGCCATATTTCAGGAGATTACTATGCATACTTCTCATTCCACACGCCTGCCTGTGGGCGGGATGCACTGCGCTGCCTGCTCCACACGCATTGAAAAAATTGTCGGGGCCATGCCTGGCGTACATAAAATCGCAGTTAACCTGGCCACCGGCGACATGGATCTCAATTATGATCCACAGGCCCTGTCGCTTGATAGCGTGGTGGAGCGGGTACGCGAACTGGGATTTCAGGCAGAAGTGCCGTCGCAACTGACCAGTCTGGATTTGCGCATTGGTGGAATGCATTGCGCAGCCTGCTCGTCGCGTATTGAGCGCGTAGCCTCTGGCTTGCCCGGAATGCAGGAAGTAAGCGTGAATCTCGGCCTGGAACAGGGACATTTTGTTTTTGATCCCAGCCAGACAACTCAGCGCGTGCTCAGGCAGGCCATTGCCGAGGCTGGGTTTAGCACCGCTTTGCCTGAAGCTGGTGGCGAAGACGAAGAAACCCGCATTGCCGCCAAATTGCAGGCCAAGCAGCGCCAGGTTGTGCAGGCCATGCTTTTTGCCCTGCCCTTGTTAGTACTTTCCATGGGCCATATGTGGGGAATGCCCCTGCCCAGGTGGCTGGACCCCATGCACGCTCCAGGCATGTTTGCCCTGGTTCAGCTCGCGCTGACTATTCCTGTGGTCTGGAGCGGGCGTACCTTTTACACCCAGGGCATTCCAGCCCTGATTCGCCGCGCTCCCAACATGGATTCCCTGGTTGCTGTGGGCACGGGCGCGGCCCTGGTGTATTCTTTGTGGAATACAGTAGAAATCTGGCTGGGCCTGGATGCTGTGGCCCGGGCCATGGATTTGTACTATGAATCAGCAGCTGTGCTTATTGCCATGATTTCACTGGGTAAATACTTTGAAGCGCGGGCAGTATCGCGCACCACGGGCGCAGTACGGGCCTTGATGCAGCTTGCCCCGGACACAGCTATACTTGTGGATGGCGAAACAGAACGCAGTATTGCGGTGGAAGAAATTGAACCCGGCGACATGCTGCGCATCCGGCCTGGAGAGCGTCTGCCTGTGGATGGCGAGGTTGTGCAGGGTGAAAGCCATATTGATGAATCCATGCTCACGGGCGAGCCATTGCCTGTGCGGCGCAGCGTGGGCGACAAGGTTGTTGGGGGCACCTTAAATACCACAGGTGCTTTGGTCATGCGGGCCTCCTTGGTGGGCGAGGACACAGTGCTGGCGCGCATTGTGCGCCTGGTGCGCGATGCCCAGGGCTCCAAAGCGCCCATTGCCAGCCTGGCCGATACCATCAGCTATTATTTTGTGCCTGTGGTTATGGCTTTGTCCCTGCTGGCCGGCCTTGGCTGGTACCTGCTTAGTCCTGAACCTTTTGTCTTTGCCCTGCGCATCAGCATTGCGGTGCTGGTTATTGCCTGCCCATGTGCCATGGGCCTGGCCACGCCCACGTCCATTATGGTGGGCACGGGCCGGGGAGCACAACTGGGTGTGCTTATTAAATCTGGTCGGGCTTTGCAGCGTGCTGGTGATGTGAATACTGTTGTCTTCGATAAAACAGGCACCCTGACCCAGGGCAAGCCTGTGCTGGCTGAAGTATGGACTGCGCCTGGCTGGACAAAAGGCCGGGACGAGGTGCTGCGCCTGGCTGCTGCTGTTGAGGCCTTGTCAGAACATCCACTGGCCAGGGCCGTGGTGGCAGCGTCTGACGCGCCTGTGTTACAGGCTCAGGGCTTTGCAGCTGTGCCAGGGCACGGGGTTGAGGCTGTGGTAGATGGGCAAGAGGTGTGCATTGGCAATGCCGCCCTTATGCAGGCAAAAAATATAGATGTAGGCATGGCCACATCAGAAATGCAAAGGCTGGAAAGCACTGCGGCTACCGTGGTCTATGTGGCAGTGGATGGAGCCCTGACCGGGCTCCTTGCTGTGTGCGACACTGTGCGTTCAGACGCGGCCCAGACCATCACACAGCTAAAAAATCTGAACATGCGTGTAGTGCTGCTCACTGGCGATACAGAGCATTCAGCCCAGGCCGTGGCCAGGCTGGTGGGTGTGGAAGACGTTATTGCCGGGGTCTTGCCAGAAAATAAAGCCCAGGTAGTGACTGAGCTCCAGGCCAGGGGCCGGGTTGTGGCCATGGTTGGGGATGGGATTAATGATGCGCCAGCCTTGGCTCAGGCTGATGTGGGTGTGGCCATGGGCAGTGGCATGGACGTGGCGTTGGAGTCTGGCGATGTGGTGCTCATGCGCGAACATTTGTCCGGTGTATTGACTGCCCTGTCTTTAAGCCGGGCAGTGATGCGCAATATCCGGCAAAATCTGTTCTGGGCCTTTGCCTTTAACGCCATTGGCATTCCAGTGGCCATGGGTGTGGCTTATCTTTTCGGCGGGCCAACCATGAGTCCCATGCTGGCTGGCACTGCCATGGCCATGAGCTCTGTCATGGTGGTCAGCAATGCCCTGCGCTTGCGCTTTTTTACTCCGGCCTAGGGCACGGGGATCGGCAGGATTGCATCAAGAAGCGCACGACCACGCCAGAGGGATTTTTACGTATATCTTCTGGCTAGGTATTGTTATGTTAGCACAGTTGGAGTGGTGGAAAACAGGTCATGCTGGTCTGTATGGAGCGGCGTAAAAGCATAGCTGGGCGCCGCTCTGGTGTTACAGCTGGGCTTCTGGCAGGCGTAAAATATTGCGCCCTTGTTCAACATCGCAGGAGATTTGCGCTTTCAGTTCGTCCAGGCCTGCAAATTTTTTTTCGCCGCGTAAACGCTGCACAAAATGGACCCGCATGGTTGAGCCATAGAGATCGGCCTGAAAATCCAGGATATGGACTTCCACAGAAAGGACGTCATTGCCGAATGTAGGATTAAATCCAATGTTGGCCACTGCCTGATGCAGGGTTCCCTCAACCTCTGCCCAGCAACAATAGACCCCGGTCTGCGGGAATAATTCGTCTCGCAAGCGCATATTGGCTGTGGGAAAGCCAAGGAGACGTCCGCCGCGATTCTGGCCATGAACAACTGTGCCTGTGACCCGGTAAAAACGTCCTAACAAGGGCCTGGCTGCCCATACGTCTCCGGATTCAACCAGTTCGCGAATGCGGGTAGAGCTGACAATAGCCCCGTCAAGTATCACTGGGTCCAGCTGCTCAACAGAAAAGCCCAGTTCCAGACCCAGGGCGCTTAAAAGAGCGTAATTGCCCTGCCGTCCTTTGCCAAAGGCATAGTCATAACCAATGATCAGCTCCTGTGTGTGCATGTCCTGGACAAGAATGCGGCGCACAAATTCTTCTGGGGCCATGCTGGCCAGGGCTGCGTCAAATTCCAGGCACACAACGAAATCAATGCCCAGTTCATTGATCAAGGCAATTTTTTCTTCATACACAGTAATAAAGGGCGGTATTTTTGAGCCAGTGAAGAAGCGTTGGGGATGTGGCTCAAACGTAATGACTACAGAGGGTATGCCTAATTGCCTGGCCCGATCCCGAACGCGAGCAAGAAGATGACGATGTCCCTGGTGAACACCATCAAAATTGCCAATGGTCACGCACGAGCCGTGCTCAAGTCCTGGGATATGTTCGGGCAAAGAAATACACTCCATATGTCTCCTCCTGAAAACAGGTTGGGCCGCGTCTATATGAAAAGCAAGCAGGCTTCAACTCGCAACCAAGAGGCCAAATGGCTGATCTGGCGGGTGATGATGCCCGGTACATGGCAATGATTATTGTGGAATCTGATTGTTGTGGCATCCTGGCAAAACAGGAATCCGGGATTTATTTCCAGACTCCTGTTTATGCAGATTTCATGTACAAGATCAGAAGTGGTGCATGGGCCTCGTGCTTAAGAAACGTCTCTGGCTGATCATACAGAGCGGCCATACACATCTTCAAAGCGGACAATATCGTCTTCACCCAAGTAGCTGCCAACCTGAACTTCAATAAGTTCCAGGGGAATTTTGCCAGGATTTGACAGCCTGTGCACTGCGCCCAGGGGCAGGTACACAGATTCATTTTCGCGCAGCAGAATTTCCTCGTTATCGCGAGTCACCAGTGCTGTGCCACAAACCACGACCCAGTGCTCAGCGCGGTGATAATGCTTTTGCAGCGAAAGCACCTGGCCTGGAGCTACAGTAATACGTTTGACCTGATAGCGCGGGCCATTGTCGATAGATTCATAATGTCCCCAGGGCCGAAAAACTTTTTTATGGGCTACAGCTTCGCTACGCTGGTTGGCTTTGAGGCTATCAACAAGTTTTTTGACATCCTGCACCCGGTCCCGGGGAGAAATCATCACGGCATCTGATGTTTCTACCAC
>JAAYGZ010000070.1 GCA_012727515.1 Desulfovibrionales bacterium | reverse complement strand
GCTCTGGTGTTGGCTCTGGTTCTGGTGTTGGCTCTGGTTCTGGTGTTGGTTCCGGCTCAGGTAATGGCTCAGGTTCAGGGGTTGGCCCTGGCTCTGGCTGCGGGATTGGTCCAGGTGCAGGCTCGTGATCCTGAGATGGCGAAGAAGGGAGTTCGCCGTGAGGCCGTGCATTTTCTTGTGCAGAAGAAATGCCTGTTTCCATAAGTGGTGGAGTTGGGGCAGGGTCAAGATCAGCATCTGCTGTGCCGAGGTTATGCTGTGGTGTTGTCCCTGCTAAAGGATCAAGCGACCCTGCTGTGTCAGCAGGTCCGGATTGCCCTGGTTGCGTGTCCTGCTGGCCATTCTGCTGTTCAGCAGGAGTCATGGGGCGGGGCTGGTCAGGAGTTGTGCCTCCTGGCTGTAAATCTGCTCCGGTCAGAGCTGATGAAAGTTCCAGAGTCTGGCCATCTGGTCCCTGGATAAGAACAGTATGACCTGGATCAAGTTGTTCGGCAAAATGGCTTTCCAGTTCTGGCTGAACATTATGCTGGGTAATGGTTCCGCGAATGCCAATAACGGCCAGGGGGGAGGAAATTTTAAAGCCTTCTGGATTTTGTTCAACAATTTTGCCACTGACAATGCGGCTAAGCCCCTGCACCAGTTTAATGCTCATGGCTGGTGATGCTTGGGGGTCAAAGGAAAACTGCTCCAGGTTAACAGTGGACGATGGACCAAGAGCGACCACAGAATCATCTTCAAAAAGGATCTGTACTTTTCCCTGTGTGTCTGTGCTGATGGTATCTGCCGCATACACCTCTGATTTCACTGCCAGTTCACGGCGCGTTCCATCTGCCGTGGCCCAGGCTGTTTTATCAAGAGCGATAACCAGACCTGCGCGTTGGGCGCTATGGGCGGGTGAAAAAAATCCTGTGCCCAAAAAGAGCACAATCAGGCCAAAAAAGTGTAAATGCTTCATGATGCCCCTTCCTCTTTGTTGGATTTTGGTGAAGATGTTTGTTGTGACTCTGACTATCCAAGAATTATCATCAGGATGCAGATAATGTAAAGCAAAGATATCGAATAATTCTATGAATAGAAAGATAGTCTGTAATACCTGTTGAGGACATGCGGATTGTTTTTATTCTTGAGAGGAGAGGAGCGGCGTGGCAATCTGTACTTACTGACGAATCAAGGATTCTGGATTGTTTTCCACTTCGAGTCCTCGCGATTACGATGACTTATTTCGATTTAATCAGCACTTCCTTAGTATCCAGGTGGAAAGATTGAAAAAATTATCCAAAGCGTTTTCTGTACCGATACACGGCAAGGGAGAGGGTGATTGCGCCAGTCAGAACAAGAGGCAGGGAGTGGGTAATCACAAAACCTATGGACGCATCTTTTAGAAATATGCTTTTAACAATGAACATAAAGTGACGCACCGGGTTAATCCAGGTCATGGTCTGCATCCATTGGGGCATGTTTTCAATGGGCGAGGCAATACCGGATAACAAAATAGCGGGCATCATAAAGGCAAAAGCGCCCAGAAAGGCCTGTTGTTGCGTGGCACAAACCGCGCTGATTAAAAATCCAATGCCGACCAGGGCCAGAAAATACAGTACAGCGCTGGCGTAAATAAGGGCCAGTGAGCCAGCAAGCGGAACCTTATACACAAAAACAGCTGCCGCAATAATGACACTTGCCTGAAACATGCCGACCACAAGCACGGCCACTGCCTTGCCAATCATAATCATTTCCGGAGTGAGCGGGGAGACCAGAAGCTGCTCCAGGGTTCCTTGTTCGCGTTCTCTGGCCACGGACAAGGCTGTTAAAATCAGGGCGCTGACCGTGAGAATAAGAGCAATAAGGCTGGGCAGGATAAACCACTGGTAATCCAGGTTGGGATTATACCGATTATGAATCACCAATTGGGTCTGGGGAGCCTGACCCTGGGTTTGCTGGGCCTGCATAAAATATGTGTTCACAATGTCCTGCACATAGGTGGCGGCAATCTGGCTGCTGTTGGAGCGGCGACCATCTAAAATAATCTGCATGGACCCGGGCAGCCCATGTTCTGCCTTGGCTGAAAAATCCTGAGCAAACCACACCACAGCAATGGCGTCTTGATTGTCCATAACCTGTTGTATCTGGGCTGCTCCGGTAAGATGGATAATCGTGGTAAAGGCGCTGGCAGCTGCAAAGCGGGCACTGAGTTCATGGGAAACCTGCCCGCTGTCTTCGTTAAGAATGGCCAGGGTTGTGTTTTTTACATCCAGGGTCACGGCCAGGGGAAAGATAATAATTTGCAGGATAACCGGTATAATGACCAGTTGTCTGCTTTGCCGGTCAGCCAAAAGAATCTGCAATTCCTTGCGAATAAGTGCGCTGATGCGGTATAGCCAAATCATTTCAACCATCCAGCCTGCGGCGGGTTGCGCGCACAGTAAGCAGCAGAAACAAAATGCTTGTTCCGGCTAAAAAAAGGGTGTTGGGCAGAAGAATTGTCCAGATATCCCCAGCCAGGAAAATAGTTTGCAAAGAGCTGACCAGGTAGCGTGGGGGCAGAAGATAGGTAATGGCCCGAATCGGGGCAGGCATACTATCAATAACAAAAAATGCACCAGAGAGCATTACCGCGGGTAAAAAAGCGATATTTAAGGTTGTTTGCGCACTGTCAAACTGGTTGCGCATGGCTGAAGAAATAAGCAGGCCCAGGCCAAGCATACTGAGTAAAAACAAGGACGTAACCAGGAGCAGGGCTGGTATGGACCCATGAAAGGGTACGTTCATGAAAAAAACAGCGCTGGCCGCCACAATGCCCATGGAAATCATGCCCAGCACAAAATACGGCAAAAGTTTGGACAGCAGCAGCTCTGCCCTGGTCACAGGGGAGGACAGCAAGGCTTCCATGGTGCCCCGTTCCCATTCCCTGGCCACCACCAGTGAGGTCAGCATGGCGCCGATAACAGTCATAATAATAGTAATGGACCCAGGAATAAGATAATGTCTGCTTATGGCTGCTGGATTATACCAGTAGCGGGCCTGAATGTCTGTGCCGGGCGCAAGAGCAAGGCCTTGGGCGCGGGCTTGGGATTCGTTCCAGATGGCCCAGGTATTGTGAATAAATGCAGCAAGAAACGTGGCGATATTTGGTTCTGTGCCATCGGTTACAATTTGAATGGGCGCTGGATCTGGCCCATTTTGTACCAGGCGTGAAAAATCACTTGCCAGAAGAACATAGCCTCTGATTGTGCCATCAGCGAGCAGTGCGTCCAGTTGGGGGCGGGTTCCGGCCTGGATTTCAAAATATGGCGTGCCGGTCAGGTGGGCTGCAAATGCTGCGGCAGGCTGGCCTGTTGATTCATTGCACAAGCCAAGGCGCATGGAAGTAGCATCCAGATTTATTCCATACCCAAAGATCACCAGCAAAAGCATGGGCAGAATAAAAGCCATGATTCCACTGCTTGGGTCACGCAGGATCTGGTAGGTTTCCTTGATGCACAGCGCCCTGAGCCTGCGCCATGAAAGCATTGTCATATGTGCGCCTGCTGATAAATAAGTTCAATAAAAGCATCTTCCATGGTCGGGTCCGGAATTTCTTGTGTGGCGGTCTGGCTTTTAAGGTCATCAGGCGGAGCCAGGGCAATGAGCCGGCCCTGATAGACCAGGCCAATGCGGTCACAGTATTCTGCCTCATCCATAAAGTGTGTGGTCACCATAATGGTCACGCCTTTTTCCACCATCGCATTGATATGGTTCCAGAATTCCCGGCGGGTAATGGGATCAACTCCTGAGGTCGGCTCGTCCAGAAAAAGAATATCAGGTTCATGCATGGTTGCACAGGCCAGGGCAATGCGTTGTTTATAGCCCAGAGACAGATCATCAGTGCGCGAGCCAAGCACAGGGTCCAGATGAAAGGCATGGATCATATTGTCCACGGCCTGGCGTTGTCTGGAGCCGAAAAGTCCATAGGCGCCAGAAAAAAAGTGCAGATTCTGCCGCACAGTCAGCTTGCCGTACAAAGAAAATTTCTGCGCCATATAGCCAAGATGTTGCCGCGCCTGGGCCGGACTGCGACGTAAATCAATGCCCAGAACTTCTGCCTTGCCTGAGCTGGGCTGAAGCAGGCCGCACATCATTTTGAATGTAGTGGATTTGCCCGCGCCATTGGGGCCAAGCAAGCCAAAAATTTCGCCCTGGCGCACGGCAAAGGACACATTGTCTGTTGCTGCAAATGTTCCAAACATCTTGGTCAGATTTTCAGCCACAATAAGCGGTTTGTTCTGTGCTGTGCGCATGGGCATGGCCTGGGCCAGGGCTGATTCTCCTCCTGGGCCACCACCTAAGAGATCAATAAAAGCGTCTTCAAAGCGCGGTGTAACCGTGGCCCAGCTTGGCGATCCAGCACTATCCAGGACTGCCAGATCCGGGCGGATAGTTGCATCCTTGAGAATAATGCGCAGATTACGGCCCTGGATAGTGCCATCGCAGACTTCAGGCTGGCGCAGCATAACAGTAAGACTCTGGCGCAGCCGTCCGGTCACGCCGCGTACATGCTGACTCCGCCCTGCCAGGCGCTGAGTCAGGTCATGCGGGGGGCCAGCAAAGAGCAGGCTGCCTTGACTGAGCAGCAAGACGCTATGGCAGGCTTCGGCTTCATCCAGATACGATGTGCTCCAGACCACAGCAATGCCTTGTCCGGCCAGATCCTGAACCATTTTCCAGAGTTCACGGCGGGAAATGGGGTCCACCCCAACGCCTGGTTCATCCAGGAGTAAAAGTTCGGGAGTGCCTAACAGGGCGCAGGCCAGACCGAGTTTTTGCTTCATGCCTCCTGAAAGTTTACCTGCCAGGCGGCTGGTAAAAGGAGCCAGGGCCGTGAAGCTCAGAAGTTCGGCAAAGCGTTTGTCCCTGGCCATGCCGCGAACATCGCGCAGATCAGCATGCAGGGTGAGGTTTTCCAGAACGCTTAAATCTTCGTACAAGCCAAATTTTTGCGGCATGTAGCCAATACGGTGGCGCAGCAGGGCTGAATCAGTAACTGGATTGTGTCCAAGAACAGTCATGGTGCCTGTATCCGGAACAAGAAGGCCTGCCATTATGCGGAGCATGGTGGTTTTTCCCGCTCCGTCTGGTCCGGCTATGCCGGTGATGATGCCAGAACAGATAGTGCCGGAAAGGGCATTGAGAGCGGGCTGTGTCATGCCAGAAAAATGTTTGCTGACATGCTCCATGGCCACGGCCTGCATCATCAGTCTCCGCCAAGATGAACGGTGACCGGCATGCCTTGGCGCAGCATGTCATCAGCATCTGTGATGACAACGCGGAAGCGGTACACCAGGGCGGTGCGCAGATCCTGCGTTTCTACTGACTTAGGCGTGAATTCTGCTCTGGGCGAAACATCGCCGATTTGTCCGTGATACGGTGTGGTGCGGGAATCTGTATAGACAAGCACGTGTCGGCCTGGATGAATAAGGCCCAGCTCTGGTTCGGACGCATAGGCCCGTACCCGGACAGGTGCGCCCAGACTTACGGTCAGGGCTGTGCTGCCGGCCTGGACCAGACTGCCAGGCTCAATTGCACGGGTCAGAACAATGCCTGGCTCTGGGGCAACAAGTTCGGTGTCTGTCAGCTGAATTGTGGCTTGTTCCTGACTTGCCCGCGCTGCTTCCAGGGCTGCTTCTGCCTGGACGATCTGTTCATCGCGTGTTCCGGCCTGCAAAAGGGTAAGTGTGGCCTGGCTGGCATCACGCCGCGCCTGGGCTGCTTCAAGGGTCGTGGCAGCTGAATCGTAGTCTTGTTGGGATGCGGCCCCTGAAGTAATCAGTTGGCGCAAACGATCATGGCGGATACGAGCGTCTTTGAGCTGGGCCTGGGCTGCGGCCAGATTTTTTACTGCCTGATCAATTTCCTGGGGCCTGGGACCGTTTTTAAGTTCCGTGACTTTGGCTTCAAGCTGCTGAACCTGGGCTGTGGCCTGGCGCAGGGCTTTGGCCAAAGGTTGGCTATCCAGTCGGGCCAGGATGTCACCAGCAGATACGGTGTCACCTTCTTCTTTGAACACGTCCTGCACTCGTCCGGCAACACGAAACCCAAGGCGGACTTCGCGAATATCAACATTGCCGTGAAAGGTGAGCTGGGTTGATGGAGCGCGGTGAGAGTTTTTCCAGACTAACCACGCGCTGCCCCCAAGAATGAGCACCAGAACAATCAAAATAACGCGCCGCATGGATACTCCTTTTTTACGCAAACTGCTCCGTACGACCTCAGGTTGTGGGCTGGGTTATTGAATCTGTTCCTGATCAGTCAAAGGAATGTCCATATTGTTCTGTAAAACCCACAAGGCCAGAAGATGGCGCAGGATCATGTCAAGCTGTACAAGTGATTCCTTGTGCATACCTTCAGCGCTCATCTCCTGGATTGCCTGCATATATTCTTTGGCCAGGGTGAATTCTGTGCAAATCTCCCCAATGAAGTCTTCATAGAGATCAGGGTCCTGATGAAAAAGGCAATCAAGAGCGCTCATGGTTTTAGTTACTGTGTAGAGCGTAATATCGCAAAGTTCAGGCACGTTGTTTTTCCTTGTGTGTACAGGCCGGGTTTAGAGACCAAGTTGGCTCAAAAGATCATCCACATCTGTTTGCGAGGCAGCAGACTGTGGTCCTTTGAGTTCTGATGCCCTGGCCCTGGAAGTTTCACGGATTTCATCAACAGATTTTTCAGGATGTTCTGCCATGGCTTTAAGGGACAGCCCTGTGCTCATGTAGAGTTCAAAGACAACTTTTTCAATTTGCTGCAAGGCTGTGACAATGCGCTTGATGCGCTGACCCGTGAGATCCTGAAAACTCAAGGCCGTCATGATTTCTATTAAATCAGTATTCAGGGTCTGAGCATTTGCTCGCAGTTGATCCACTGCCGGGGACGGCTCCAGCTTGTCTAACACGACCAGGTTTTGTTCTGTTTGTTCCAGGTGCTTTTCCACCACGGTCATAATGTTTTCCGTGGCTTTTTCTGTGGTCTGGAGGATTTCGCGTAATTGCCGTGAGGCTTCTGAAAACATTTCATCTGCTTCTGAAGACTCCACAGAAACCAGACCAGTCTCATTGGAGGCCGCAGCGTTGATTTCCTGATAGATATTACGCAGGCCATCCTGTAAATCAGTGCTGATACTGCGATAAAATTCTCCTTCTGTCAGGGCGCGGGTCAGAGCGCGATTGATTTCCTCAGACAGGGCTGCGGAAATAACATCACGAATAGTGTCTTCGGCCTTGGCAGTAACCCGTTTCAGTAATTCCTGGCTAAGCTGATCAGAGGACATAGTGCTTTATCCTTTGTTATACGAGTTAAAGGGCGCGTTCCTGCCGTCGTTCACGCAAGTGTTCCCGCTGTTCCTTGATGACAAACTGGATAATTTTTTCCCGTTCCAGGTCGCGCATGTTTTTGAAGTCCACAACCCAGAGCTGCAGAGTGTCCTGCACATCCTGACGTATAATTTCTCCCAGAGTGCCCACAAGCCCTTGTGGATAAAGCCCCGTGGCCACCACAATTTCCACCTGATCGCCAATGGCGAACTGTGCTGAAGATGTAAAACGCAGTCCTGCTCCGCTGATGTCATGAATCAGGATCTGAGTTGGAAAATCATCCTGAATCATTTGTTGATTGAGCAGGACCAGCACTGCGCTGAGTTTATCATCTAAGTTGTGCAAATACGAAATCAGTGCCTCAGGAAGGGTGGTGTTTTTGTCATCAAGACCCTGAAAGGGTGCGCATGTCTGACACCCCCTGTACAAGGGTCCAACCTGGCCTGGGTGCATGAGGCGCAAATAGCCTTTAAGCGTTGTGTCAATGCGGGCAAATGTACGGTCAGACATAGCTCCTCCTTACCATGTGCTTTGATTCACCTCCACCTGCATGGCATGTACCGGGCAGACCACAACACAGCGGTTACAGGCAATGCATTTGTCATGATCAAAGTCCACCAGCCTGGTTTCTGGATTAACCAGCAGGGCCTTGGATGGACACAGGGCTGTACACAATCCGCAGTGCATACAGCTTTCTTCGTTGCGGGAGATCTGATTGGCCACAGGCGTGACTTTGATGCCATGTTCCTGCAGGTAGGCCACGCCCTGTTGGTAGCGTTCAGGAGTTCCGGACAGCTCCAGAATCAAATGTCCTTCCTGGCGCGGATTGATGTTGGCCTGCAGAATGCTGAAGGTCAGGTCAAAGAGCTTGGCCAGATTGTACATCATGGGCTGGCCTGAGGTTTCAGGAGAAAAATTCAGGCTGACAATGCGACTATATTCGTGGGTACTCATGCTTTTGTCCGTGGTTATTTGTTGCCTTGTAAAAATGTCTGGGCACGTTTGGCCTCGGGAGACTGAGGATGTTTTTTAATCAGGTCTTCCAGAACCAGTTTGCCGGCCTGATCTTTTTTGAGTTTGAAAAAAGAAATACCCTGCTTGAGTAACGAAGACTGATATTTGTTTGACTGTGGATGATCCTCAATAACTTTTTGATACGCGAGCACTGCGTTGGCATAATCCTGGAGTTGAAAATAGCATTCACCCTGCCAGAAAAGCGCATTAGGCACCAAGGGGTCCTTGGGAAAACCTTTGACAAATTCAGCCCAGGTTGCCTGTGCCTGTTTGTATTTTTTGGCGTAAAAGCCTTCCAGAGCTTTTTGATACAGCTCCTGGCTTCCGCCGCCGCTGCCTATGCTTGGCTCAGGGCTTGCGGGTTGAGTGTCCGGGGCTGGAGAGTCAATACTTGGGGCATGGGCTTGTTGTTGGGTCGGAGGCACCGGGGGAGTGACCAGAGGTCCAGGCCCTGGAGCCGGAGCTGAGGGTATTTCATCAAAAACAATACCCAGCTGAGAGGCCATAAACAGGTTTTTGCGTTCTATGTCCTGAATCTGAGTGTGCAAACCTTCCAGGGTGATTGTGCTGTTGTCAGCACCACGCACCTGCTGCCCGCGCTGCATATCTTCCACCTGACCGGTGAGTGTGGCAACCTGAGAGCGCAGGGAGTTGATCTCTGCCCAGCTATTGGCCTGGGCAGACTGCATGGGTTGGGTCAGATCCTGTTTGGTGCGCATGAGCTCTTCTTCCAGCATGGCAATGCGCTCTTCCTGTTTTTTGCGCTCCTGTTCGTGCATATAGACCTGACTGTTCAACCGGTTGTAATCCGTGGAATTGACGCACGCAGGAAGTGTGCCCAGTGCGGCAAGCAAAAGGGCTGAAATAAAAAATGGTTTGGCTGTGGATAGCAGTGACATAGTAAACCTCGCTTGGTGCATGTGCCGTATAAAATAAAGAGACGCTGGTGTATTATGGAGACGCTGATTAACTCAATCATTGCGAGAAGCGTAGCGACGCGGCAATCTGTAACATATTGTCAAATCAATAAGTTTAGATTGCTTCCCGCTTCGATTCCTCGCGGTCGCAATGACGAATTTCGGTTTAATCAGCATAACCTTATTTTTTTTGCGCTCGGTGTCTGCCAATGAACAGGTAGCCCAATCCGCCAAGAACCGGAAGAATGATTTGGGCCACCAGCCAGGCCATACGTTCCTGGGCAGTTGCAAATTCATGGCGATGAATATGCCAGATAGCCCAGAGATTAGGAATAATAGGCACAAAAAGTATGGGCAGGGCTACAAGTAATTTGCTCAGGGGAATTTCAGCGAACATGGTTTCTCCGATGATAGAAAATAAAAATACCCAGACCAATAGCACCCAGGGCAATGAGCTGGGTCACGCTGACAGGTCCGAGATCGCCACGATAGTCAGCGCGAAAGAGTTCAATGAGCACGCGGAATGCGCCAAAGAGCACAAGAAATACTCCCATGAGCCAGCCATCATGGCGAATATGGTTTTTACAGGTCATGAGCACAAGAAAGCAAATCAGCCCGGCCAGGCTATGATAGAGCTGGGTTGGATGCAGCGGCACAAAGAGCGGGGCCAGGGATTCAGGATGGGTAAAGGTAATGGCCCAGGGCATGTCGCAGGTGGCACCATAACAACAACCAGCCGCCAGGCAACCCAGGCGACCAATGGTTTCGCCCAGAGCAATGCCCGGAGCCAGGGCGTCAAGCCAGGTCCACAGGGGCTGGTGTTTGCGTTTGAGATAGAACAATCCAAAACAGGCAGCCAGAAGCGCCCCCCCGGAAAAGACAAGCCCGCCTTTCCAGAACATGAGTATTTCATGCGGGTTGTTCCAGTAATATACAGGATTGATGAGCACATACAAAATGCGTGCTCCAAGAATGGAACCAAGGATAATGTAAAAACCCAGGTCCGAGAGCAGGTCCGGGTCCAGGCCTCTGGCTCTGGCTTCGCGCATGGACCAGGAAATGCCAAGTAAAAACGCAGTGGCAATAAAAAGGCCATAGGCGTGCAAGGTAAAGGGGCCAAACTGCATACCCAGGAGAAAAAAAGGCCCAAGTTCAATGAGAGTTGGAAACATGGTGTCGTCGTTGGTAAAAAGAGAGAAGAAGAGATGCAGCTCCGATACAGATGCCCATATCGGCTACATTAAAGGCTGGCCAGTGCCACGCGCCTACATAAAAGTCGAGAAAGTCAACCACCACGCCCAGGCGGATACGATCAATAAGATTGCCCAAGGCTCCACCAAGGATCAGCGCCAGGCCGTATTCATACAAAGGGCCGTCATCTTCTGTGCTGCGGGCCATAAAAACAATAATCCCCATGGCCAGGAGAGAAACAACAATAAAAAAAAGACGCTGCCAGGTTATGTCTGGGGTATTTAAAAAACCAAAGGCAGCGCCACGGTTAAGAATATGCACAATATCGAAAAATCCAGGGATAACAGTGCATACTTTTTCCCACACAGGAATTGCGTGTTGAATCCAGATTTTACTGCCCTGGTCCAGTCCCAGAACCAGGGCCGCAGTGCATACAATGAGTTTTGCCCTGCGCCGTAAGTCTGGCCCAGGGCAGGCGCCGGACTTACTCATGATAGGCGCGCAGTACTGCTGTGCAGCGTGGGCACGCAGTGGGATGGGCCGGGTCTGTGCCCAGGTTTTCGTCATGAATCCAGCAGCGTGTACATTTTTCACCCAAGGCTCGCTCAACAGACACTGCCAGATAGGGGATATCCCCATTCACGGCATCAGCCGGAGCTGCCTGATCAGTGAGCACAACCTGGCTGACAATAAATACGTCACGCAGTTCTGTCACAACCTGACTGAGCGTGGCGTAGAGTTCCGGGCTGGTGGCATACAAGGTGACACGGGCATCAAGTGAATGACCCAGAACCTTGGATTGCCGCAGGGGTTCAATGGCCTTGGTTACTTCGCCGCGCACAGCAAATACCGTGTCCCAGATCTCTGCTTCCTGCGTTGAGAGCAGGTTGGCAGGTACAGGGGCCAGGCGCATGGCAAAGACAGTATTGCCCTGTGGCCGCAGGGATTCCGGGAGGTGCAGAAACAATTCCTCGGCAGTAAAACTCAAGATTGGCGCCATATCAGCCGTGATCATCAGCAGCATGTGATACAGGGCTGTCTGGGCTGAACGGCGTTCAGGGCTGGTGGTACCGCTGACATAGAGACGATCTTTGATGATATCCAGATAAAACGCACTTAAATCCGTGGTACAGAGATTATGCAGGGTGTGATAAACCTTATGAAACTCAAAATTTTCATAGGCAGTCTGTATCAGCGTATGCCTGGAGGCGACCATGTTCAGGGCGTAGCGATCAAGAATATGTAATTTATCCCAGGCAACTGCATGGGCCTGCGGATCAAAATCGTGCAGATTGCCGAGGATAAAGCGACAGGTGTTGCGAACTTTGCGATACGCATCAACCAGGCGGCCCAAAATTTCTTCGGAAATGCGCAGATCTTCCTGATAATTTTCTGAAGACACCCATAAACGCAGAATTTCTGCTCCGTATTTTTCAATAACTTCCTGCGGAGCAACCACATTGCCAATGGATTTGGACATTTTGCGTCCCTGG
>JAAYGZ010000069.1 GCA_012727515.1 Desulfovibrionales bacterium | reverse complement strand
GGATAGCTCTATATCAATATGTTTTTGTAAATTCATTACCCAATTGCGATATTGAGGATGAATTTTTCCATTTTTGTAGTTCAGATTTATGCTATCCTTATACGTTATAATATATGACGCTACGTCATACGTAATGACCACTACGGTGGTGTGGGAGCGAGCGTGTAATGTTCCTTCAATAGTACTCTCATTAACAGGCTGCATAATCCAACCCAGTTTGCTGCCAGCATCCACAATGGCTGCTTTTACTCTGTCCTTTTTTTCTTGCTGCGCGGAATTATCCAACGTTTTTCCGGAGTATGGCACCGTACTGCCATACTGTGTTACAGGAATACTTTTACGACATCCAGTGCCCAGCAGAATCAAACAAAATGAAAGCAAAAGAATACCTACAATGTTTCTTTTCATACATGCCTCCGTAAGAATTTTATTATTTACTCAACCTTGCTCTAACTTTTTTTGCAATTGCTTTTTTATCAGACGACGCATGGTGGTGGCTGGGGCAGTGCCAGGGGCTTGCAAGGAAGGTAGCTTCCCTGGATATACTGGGTTTAGCGCAGTTATACGCACAGGAGCAGGTTGGATGAGCCATTCTCCTTTGGGCAGAAATATTCCTAACCCCTGTATGCATAAAGGAACAATGGGCACTCCTGCTTCCACTGCCAGTTTGAAGGCGCCTGAATGGAAACGTTGTAGTTCTCCATTCCTGCTGCGCGTCCCTTCAGGAAAAATCAGTACACTCACTCCTTGCTTCAAGAGTTTTTGCGCACGGGCAAGAAGGGTTTCCCCGTCCATTTTTTCTTTATTCAAATAGCCTGCCCTTCGCATACATGGCCCATAAATAGGGATGGAAAAAGGCCAGTTGTTAACTACGAACACTACATTGTGATGAATCCATGCCCCCATGCAGTACGGATCAAAAACAGACTGATGGTTCGGAACAATAATACACGTGGAGGGCAGTTCTTTTGTTACGCCAATAACAGTCAATGGAACAATAACAGCAAGGAGTTTTGTCCATGCTTTACCATACATCCAAATGGCAAAACGCAATGCCTCTGCTAAGGAATAGCGCTTTGTGACCACGAGCACTATGGAGCCAGGAAGACCCATCAAGACAAAAAGTATGGTCAGAAAGAAGATGCCACTATAGAAAAAAAGAGTTAGGCCAAATCGTTTTACCATATATTTTATTACACAGTTGCGCATATTCCTGTGCTCTGCGCACAAACGACAAGCGGACTACCGTGTCATTTGTGCTTTCTTCGCAAGGATATAGGCATGCATATCCCCGACTGTACGAATAGTCATTATTTCAGGGTCTTTCCCGATTTTGATGCCAAACTCCTGTTCCAAGACAACGACCATATCCACGGCATCAAGGCTGTCCAGTTTAAGGTCATCATAAAAATGAGTCTCAGGAGTAAAACGCTCCACATCAATTTCAAATTCTTCTGCCAAGGCATTGTCAGCGCGTTGGGTCAATTCAGAATCATTCATAGCTTTCCAAAAATAAGGCTACAGTTAATACCACCAAGGGCAAAATTATTTTTCATGATTGTGTGAATCTGCTTTGTGTCATTTGTGGGTATATGCAGCACTTCACTACAATCCTGGCTAGGGGCATCTAGGTTTTTTGTGGCAATGAGTATGCTCTCTTGCATCATGCAAATGCTGGCAATGCTTTCCAGAGCGCCGCTGGCAGCCATAGTATGACCAAGGTGCCCTTTCAGACTGGAAACAGGTGTTTTATTACCAAACAACATATGTATCGCTGCGCTCTCAGCTGCATCACCCTGGAGGGTACCTGTGGCGTGCGCGTTCACATAAGAAATATCTTCTGGCAGAAGATGTGCACTTTCCAGCGCCAAATTCATACAGTTATATACAGGATAAGGGTCAGGG
>JAAYGZ010000068.1 GCA_012727515.1 Desulfovibrionales bacterium | reverse complement strand
GCGTCAATGCGCAGCATGGCATTGGCCCTGGTCAGCGTGGTGATGGCTCCAGCCCCTTTTTTCAACGGCACGGCCACATATTCTGCTCCAATCTTGCCCACAACCATGCGCCGAAATTCCTCCATGCCAGAGCGGGAAGGAATATCCTTGGCAAGCACAGCCTCCAGAACCACAGGCGTGTCCAGGCGCACCCCCTGCATACGCGCCAGAAGCGGCATGACAAATTCTTCCACAGCCAGAATCGCAGAAACCGGATACCCCGGAACCCCGACTATGGGTCGGCCCTGGGCAGCACCAAGAATCACCGGCTTGCCCGGCATCATGGTCACGCCGTGTATAAACACCTCGCCCACGTCTGCTATGATTCTGGCTGTATAATCAGCAGTGCCTGAGGAGGAACCAGCATTCACAAGCACCATGTCTGCCCCGGCAGCCAGAACATCCAGCACCTGAGCTTTAATTATCTCATAATCGTCCTGTATAATGGGCGTGACCAGAGCTTCTGCCCCGGCATCCTCCACCAGAGCTGCTAATGCCGCACTGTTGGATTCCAGGGTCTTGCCCACAGGCAGCGTGTCCAGCCCGCTGTCCAGGGCAATCAGTTCAGAGCCAGTGGGCAGAATAGCCACTCTGGGGCGTTGGCGCACACGTACCTCGCCGCACCCTCCGGTAATGAGCGCTGCAATATCAGCAGCCTGAAACACATGCTCTGTGGGAAATAAAAGTTCGCTGGCCACAATATCTTCGCCCACTTTACGCACATTCTGCCAGGGATACACAGGCGCATGAATAACTGCCTGCGCATGGTCCGCGCTCATGCGAACATGCTCAATCATGATGACGGCATTGGCGTTCTCAGGCAATGGATGCCCGGTATTGATCATCACTGCCTGGCCTGACTTCAGATCCAGGGTCAGGGGCATATCGTCTCTGGCGCTGAATGTATCTTCAGCACGCACGGCCAGGCCGTCCATGGCCGCAAAATTAAACGACGGCGAGGAAAAACGCGCACAGACCGGAGCAGCGCTGACCCGCCCCCTGGCCTGACGCGCAGGAATAGTTTCCTCGCCTGTGCGCAGGTCGGCAAAATGCGACCAGAAAATCTGCCGGGCCTTTTCTCGTGGCTGCATGGAAAGATAAACGTGGCGATTCATGATGTGTATCCTGCTCTGATTTAATACTGTTCCGGAAAAAGAAGTACGTCTGTCTCAACTCCGCTGTCCAGCCCTTCTACATCGCGCCCAATAGGCAATAGTCCGTGCGCCCGCACCAACGGAGTCAGCAGCCCGGACTTGCCCAGAACAGGCCTGGCTAAGGGCAAAGCAGCCCTGTCCTGGTCAAGAAGCTGCACGCAAAGATAGTCTTCCCGGCCCATGGAAGATGGCATCTGGTATTCGGTGATTGCCCGCACAGTACGCAGCCCATGTGTATAAGGCAGGCCAGACAGGCCCCGCAACAACGGACGCACAAAGAGCATAAAGGTAATCATGGCCGAAGCCGCATGACCTGGCAATCCAAACAGGGCTTTGTTGCCCTGGCGAGCCAGAATAGTTGGCTTACCAGGCTTAATGGCCACGCCATGCACCATGATCTCTGCGCCCAGAGCGGCAAAAACATCACGGGTAAAGTCACGCTGGCCCACAGATGTTCCGCCGGACAAAAGCACCACATCAGACTGTTCCAGCGCTGTGGCGCAAAGCGCACGCAACCGCTCAAAATTATCAGGACAAATGCCGTAAATATGTGGCTCTCCGCCAGCCTGGCGCACCAGCCCGGCCAGCATCACAGAATTCATATTGCGGATTTGTCCGCCCTGCGGCGTGTGCGCATAGGGTACCAGTTCATCGCCCGTGGCAATAATGGCTACCTGGGGCCTGCGATGGACCATAAGTGCAGTAACACCAAGGCCTGCCAGCACTCCCATGTCCTGCGGACGTAGCAGGTGTCCGGCAGGCAGCACACAGGAGCCAGCCATAACATCTTCACCAGCCCGGATGCAGTTCTCGCCCGGCGCAACTGGCCGAAAAATTCCAATTGTGTGCGGGTCAAGCTGTTGTGTGTACTCAAGCATAACAGCAGCATCTGCCTTGGGTGGCAATGCTCCGCCTGTCCACAAGCGCACGGCATTGCCTGGCCGTACCGGCTCTGTTCCCGGCAAGGCGCCCATGGGCACTTCGCCGGTGATATGCAGCAGAGCCAACTCTGATTCAGAGCATCCAAAGGTATCTGCCGCGCGGACAGCATAGCCATCCACTGTGGAGCGCCCAAAAGATGGCAGATGCTCTGCGCTGATGCTCTCCTGGGCAAGAACCCGGCCCAAAGTCTGCTCCAACGGCAGGTGCTCGCAGGTCAGGACAGGAAATTCGCCAAGACGAGCAATAAATTCAGCAACACTGATCAGCTTGAAAAAATCACGTATCATCTTTTATGCTCCAGAAACTATGTGCAGATATCCGCAGATCACAGGCCATGCCTACAAAGAAAAAACCGTGACCGGCAATATATTTCTACGCCGGTCACGGTTATGCCGCAGTTATGCACTACGCACTCAGCCTCCGCCGATTTCAGGAAATATGGCCAGCTGATCTCCTTCCGCCGGGACCTGGTCAAAGGTGCAGTGCCGCGAATTGATCATGGTTATGCCGACTTCCTGTGGATCAATGCCCAAACCGCAGATAATATCTTCCACAGTCGTGCCCGCAGGATATTCGTCAACACGCTCCTTAAAGCGATTATCCCGAAAATAGGCGAAAAGTTTGACCGTTATGCGCATACAGAAACCCTGGCTGGGGATGATTTATTTTGTCATTGCAAGGAGCGTACAAAAACTCGTCATTGCGAGGCCCGTGAAACGGGGTGAAGCAATCTTGTCCAGCTGGCCCAAGACCATATGGGGAGATTGCCGCGTCCTGTCGCCCGCCACACTCTGTTCGCGGTCACAGTTCTCGCAATGACGCTGCATTTTTATGCAGTGATTCCCTAGAAGTTCCAGAACGAGTCAATGGCTTCGTCAGAAATATCCCACACCACATTATGCGGGGCAATGGGTTCTTCCGCAAAAAACTCCGGCAGCCTGTCATCAACCTGAGAAAAACCAGCCGCCATATTAAACGCCCGCTCTGTCTTGAGAATGCTCATGCCCAGATTGGTCACGTCCTGAGCTGTCAGGCTGATGCCAAAGCGGGCATTGATCATATCAATGACTGCGGGCAGACAGGTTGGATCATCCAGGGCGGCAAACGCAATAAACAAACACATGCCTGTGGAATCAATAGCCGCTGTAGCGATCTGCAGATT
>JAAYGZ010000006.1 GCA_012727515.1 Desulfovibrionales bacterium | reverse complement strand
GCGGCAATCTTAGTGGACGGGCACAGGCTATGCGGACGAGATTGCTTCGCTCCCGTTGGTCGCTCGCAATGACGGGGTTAAAGCGCTGGCAGGTCTCGTGATGACAGGCTTTTGTACGGCTCTCGCAATGATGGGTTTTTGTACGAGTCTCGCCATGACGGGCTTTTGTACGCTCCTCGCCATGGCGGGGTTGGGTGGGGCACTTGCACCGCCATAACCCATTGACCATTAACCATGCGCAGGAGTCACGTCAGGCACAGTCCTTGCCGTGAGAAAAAAGGCAGGGTAATGCCACCTGCCATGACACAGAAAAAACAGAACAACCGGATAGACTATGCACAGTAGCCAGAGTAGTGATTTTTGGGATGTCCTGATTCGCCTTTGTGATGATCTGGCCTGGGGACGGCCTGCCAATGAGGACGATCTTTTTGCCCTGACCAAGCCTGACGCCGGCTCAGATGATTTTGTGCGCCTGGCAGAAGCCTTTGGCATGATGCTGGTCAAGGTGGAAGGGCGTGAATTTCATCGGGACCAGCTCATTGCTGATCTTCAGGCCCGCAATACTGACCTGGAAGAAGCCAAAACATTGCTGGCCAAGCGCAATCTGCATCTCATGAATGAGGTCCAGGAAACCTATCAGTCCAATAAAATTATCGGGCGGTGCGATGCCATGCGCCGCATTGTTGAGCTGGCGTTGTCCATTGCCCGTCGGCCCATCAATACCCTGATTCTTGGCCCTACAGGAGCAGGAAAAGAAATCATTGCCAAGCTGATTCACTATAATTCGCCGCGCCGGGAAGGCCCGTTTGTGGCGGTCAATTGCACGGCTATTCCGGAAAATCTGTTTGAAAGTGAAATGTTTGGTATTGAAAAAGGCGCGGCCACCGGGGTGTCGTTTCGTAAAGGGCTGATTGAAGAAGCCAGTGGTGGCACGTTGTTCCTGGACGAACTGGCAGACATGAGCCTGCCCAATCAGGCCAAGTTATTGCGCGTGCTGGAAGAACAGGAAGTGCAGCGGGTCGGGCGCAGTAAACCTGTCCTGGTGGATGTAAAAATTATTGCTGCCACCCATGCGCGTCTGGACCAGGCCGTGCGCGAGGGAAGATTTCGTGAAGACCTCTATTATCGCATCAATGTGGTGGAAGTTCGCCTGCCTCCACTGCGGGAACGCGGGGATGATATTCTGCTTCTGGCCCAGCATTTTCTGGATCGGCTCTGTCTGGCCATGGTGCGTTCCCGGCTGACTATCTCTGCCCCGGCGCAGAAAGTATTACTTTCCTATGCCTGGCCTGGTAATGTACGCGAACTCAATAACGAAATGGAACGCACTGCGTCTTTGACTGCGGCGCGACAGATAGGTGTGGAAGACCTGTCTCCACGTATCCTGGATGCATATTATGCAGCGGGCAATGGTCTTTTGACTCCTGCAGTAAAAGAGCCTGACACGCTCCAGCCTGCATCCTGTACTCTTCTGGAAATGGAACGCCAGGCAATAACAAAAGCTCTGGCATTATGTCATGGCAACAAGACCAAGGCCGCAGAACTTCTGGGCATCACTCGTGAAGGTCTGCGCAAAAAACTGGTACGACTGAATATAGCAGAATGGCGATGACTCTTTCCCTGCGCTCCAAACTTTTTTTTCTGGTAGTTGCCGCCGTTACCCTGGCGGCTGTGCCCATTATCCTTCTGACCTATCACGAGTTGCGCGATATAAGTGTGCAGCGTGAGCAGGAGTCTTTTGCCAACATTGTTGTGCTTATGGAGGACAATGTCAGCTCGCGCTATCTGGACCTGCTAAGCGTTGAGATAGCAGATGTGTTGCGGCGCAAGGATCAGTTGCGCACCATGGCCCAGCTGGTTCAGACAACCTGGACTGACCTGAGTACGGTGTCACGCGCTGATCAGGTCCATGTTTTCGCCAACTGGAGCCAGCAGCTTCAGGCAACAGGGCTGTATGTTGATCTGTTGGAAAAATCGGGCAGTCTGATCCTGTCCAGCCCTGT
>JAAYGZ010000067.1 GCA_012727515.1 Desulfovibrionales bacterium | reverse complement strand
GTACGCATACACGTGCAATCACGCGAACATCTTGATGCGCTTCGTGCTGAATTCAGCCAATGCCCTGGAGTCAGATACCTGCTCTGATTCAGCCGCACGCCGTACTTCGGGATGCCAGCCGTGTCAGTGCAGCCAAAATCCCCCGGCACCTGAATGTGTCCGGCTCTACCCGGTCAGTATGCGCAGGCATTTAATAAAGGAGACAGCATGTTTTTTCACGCAGCTGATTGGGATCAGGCAATACAGATAGCGATCAATCAGCACTGGCGCTGCGCTGTACTGGATTTCCTGATGCCTGCGCTTTCAGACTCGTTTTTTTTATGGATTATGAGCGTACTGGGCTTGATTTTTGTGGCGCGGAAACAAAATGCCTGTCTTGCACTTGCTCTGGCCCTGGGGCTGGGCATTGGAGCTGCTGATCTGACCTGTTCGCTGATTAAAGAAAACACACAGCGTGCCCGACCGTACAAATCCGTGCCCAAGACCTGGTATCGCGATGACGGGCACTGGATGCAGCGGCCAGATACTCTACCTGCCGCTGCATCCGGCTCATCCTATCCATCAGCACATGCAGCCAATGCTGCGGCTGCTGTCTGGATATTATGCGCGGTACAGCGGATGCGTTGGGCGTGGGTTGTTCCTGTTATGATTGGCTATTCGCGAGTATATCTGGGCAAACATTTTCCCGTGGATGTTATGGCAGGATGGGCAACGGGACTGGCTGTGGCTCTTGTTTTTCTTCCATGTTATGAGCTGGCAGCCAATTTCGCACGTTCACGATGGATGAGATATAGATTGCGCACATAGATGATAGACCCAGTGGACTGACCAATGGTAAATACAATGTCCCGGCGCAAAAGAGCATAAATAAGCAGAAAAAAACTACCAAACAAACTGAAATACCAGAAACATAAAGGAATAACGCTACGCTTCTCCCGTTCTGAAACAATCCATTGCCAGAAAAAACGCAGGAAAAAAAAGCCTTGCCCCAAGAAGCCAATGGCTAGCAGCCACCATTCTGTTGATATATCCATAATCCATCGCCTTGGTCATTGCGTTTGTATGTGCGCCGTATTTTCATGTATGAGCCTGAGCCGCCCACACCAAACAAGGCCATTACGCATGAGTTTTTGTTAAAGAAAAAAACAAAGATCAGGCAAATCCTCGTAATTTGACTAAGAAAATGCCGAGTAATTCTGTCATGAACAGACCCGCCCCGAGTAGCAAACAAAACATTTATTGCATCAAACGAGAAAAACGCGGTCATTGCGAGTGTATGCCCTATGGGTAGAGCGTAGCGGCGTGTCAATCCATACATACTTTATTACGTCAAAGATTCTGGATTCACGTAGCGCTCTCTAACGGATATTGGTTTTGCCTATGCGATACGAAATATGACGTTTCTGCATCCAGCGCACAGCCAAAAGATCATAGGCAGAAGCAAAGGCACGGTCCCAGATCCCATATTTGGAAATGCCCTTGTTTCGAGGCCGGTGATGGACCTGGACTTCCTGCACAACAGCGCCCTCAAGCTTCATAAGGGTAGGTAAAAAGCGATGCATACCCGTAAACATAGGTATTTTCCGTGCCAGGTCTGCGCGCATAACCTTTAAGGAACAGCCTGTGTCTTGAACCTGTTCGTGGCTTATGGTGTTGCGTATCCAATTGGCTATACGTGAGGCATAACGCTTGATGAGTGTATCCTGGCGCTTGGCTCGCCAGCCAATAACCATGTCCGCACCCTGGACATACAAGGCCAGCATGGCCGGAATATCTGCGGGATCGTTTTGCAAATCAGCATCCATAGTCACCAGCACATCTCCTGAGGCATAACAAAAACCAGCAGCAAAGGCCGCAGACTGTCCTTTGTTACACTCAAAAGAAATATACCGTACCCGCTGGTCCTGATCTGCCAGGTCCTGAAGTATCTGCAGGCTTGTATCAGAACTGCCGTCATCAACAAAGAAAAATTCCCAGGAATATGGCAGCGTTTCCAAAGAAGTGCACACTTCTGCATACAGATCTTTAAGATTTTCAGACTCATTATACACTGGAATAATTATAGAAATTTTAGATATGGTGTTTTTCATAGAAAAAAAGGAATATAGTGTTTGACAGACGATGTAAACCTGCATAGATAGACTTTCTTACGTGACGCGGGGTGGAGCAGCATGGTAGCTCGTCGGGCTCATAACCCGAAGGCCGTAGGTTCAAATCCTGCCCCCGCTACCAAAGAAATCAAAGGCTTGCAGTTAAAAAACTGCAAGCCTTTTTTCTTATCGGCGTCCGGCCGATGCTCAATCCAACACGTCCGCCACTCATTAATACGTCCACGCAGACAACGCTGCGGGCTTCTCCCCGCGAGTTTCTCATATCAACCTTGCCTGAATTGCCGCCGTGCCTGAAAGGCATGCCTTCCGGCACGCACAATTCGATCAGGCCCCGGAAGTT
>JAAYGZ010000066.1 GCA_012727515.1 Desulfovibrionales bacterium | reverse complement strand
TCCGCCTTGGTCACCAGGACAAAATATCGCTCAAAGAACAAAAAACCCGCGCAAGGCCTCCCTCGCGTCGGGAAAAGCGTCTCTATGCAGACCAGCCCTGACTGTCAACAAAAAAATTGAAAAACATCGATCTTTATTTCCAAACGTTCATAACAATGTGAATTTATAATAAATATCTCCAAGGATTATCCTGCAGCAACCTTCAGGTCTTAAAATTCAAGATGTCGTGGAGTACGTGGAAATGGAATCACGTCACGGATATTGGCAATACCGGTCACCAGCATCAAAAGCCGTTCAAATCCCATGCCGAATCCAGCATGGGGCACAGTGCCGAATCGACGCAGATCCAGGTACCACCAGTATTCTTCTTTGGGCAGCCCCATTTCCTCAATGCGGCGCTCCAGAACATCTAAGCGTTCTTCTCTGGCACTACCGCCAATAATCTCCCCAATACGCGGCACCAGTACATCCATGGCCCCCACAGTTCGGTCATCGTCATTTAAACGCATGTAAAAGGCCTTAATTTCTTTAGGATAATCAAAAACAATGACTGGTTGCTTAAAATGATCTTCTGTCAGATATCGCTCATGCTCTGTTTGCAGATCCGTGCCAAAGGAGACTGGAAACTCAAATTGTCTGGGGGCCTTTTCTAAAATCGACACAGCTTCTGCATACGGCACACGCATAAAGGGCTTGTTCAGGATAGTTTCAAGAGTTGGGAACAGTGTTGTATCCACAAAGGAGGCAAATAATTCCAGGTCATCGCGACAAGTATCCAGAAGATACGCAATGAGCCATTTAATGCAGGATTCACCTAAGTCCATATTATCATTTAAATCTGCAAAGGCCATCTCTGGCTCAATCATCCAGAACTCTGCAGCGTGTTTGGGCGTATTGGAGTTCTCAGCCCGGAATGTTGGCCCAAAAGTATAGACCCTGCCCAAGGCACAGGCCAGATTCTCAGCAGCTAATTGTCCAGAAACAGTCAGGGAAGCCTCTTTACCAAAAAAATCCTGTTCAAAGTCAACCTTGCCCGCTTTTTGTGGAACATTATGCAAATCTAATGTCGTAACCTGAAACATCTCTCCTGCGCCTTCACAATCAGATCCAGTAATAATGGGCGCGTGGACATGATAAAACCCCTGCTCATGAAAAAAACGATGCACGCCATAGGAAAGTTCGGCCCGAATCCGGTTCAGTGCCCCATACTTGTTGGTTCGCGGGCGTAAATGGGCAATAGTGCGCAGATATTCATCTGTATGTCGCTTTTTCTGCAAGGGATAGCTTGGATCAGCAGCACCCAGTATTTCCAGCAAGTCAGCCTTGAGCTCCCATTTTTGTCCTTGCCCTGGAGATGGCGTAAGGGCACCGCGTAGCTTAAGTGCGGCTCCGGTGCTTACATGCTCCATCAGCTCAAAACCCGTGGTCTGTGCATCCACAATGACCTGAAGATTTTTCAGGCATGACCCATCGTTTAGTTCAATAAAAGAAAAATCTTTGCTCTCGCGCTTGGTGCGCACCCAGCCCTGGGCCTCAACAGCATCGCACGAGTGGTCAGACAACAATAAATCGACAATTCTTTGTTTCCGCATTGTATCCCCAAGAAGTTACAGCATATCAACAGGATCTAAATCCACTGACATGCGTATGTTTTTGAACTGGCCAGCTCGTTTCTGAAGTTCAGCACAAAGCCCACGAATAGCAGGCCATGAGTCAGCCTTAAGCAAGCATTGAAAACGTTTTCTGCCGCGCAGTACAGGCAAGGGCGCTGGCGCAGGGCCAAGAACGCGCACCCCAAGCTGTTGTCCCAGGCCCCGTGCCAGGCGGCCTATATGCTGCAACATGTGTTCAGGGTTTTGTTCCATGGGACATGACAGCCGCACCAGGGCCAGTTTCACAAAAGGCGGGTAGCCCATGCTACGGCGAAATTCGATCTCTTTTTCAAAAAAACCCTGGTAATTGTTTGCGCGTATAAAATCCCAGCAATAATGCCCAGGGTTGCGGGTCTGAATAAACACCCGGCCAGGCTTGTCTCCACGACCTGCCCGCCCTGCCACCTGCACAAGCATCTGAAAGCAGCGTTCTGTAGCCCTGTAGTCAGGAAGATTCAAGCCCAAGTCCCCATCCACAACCACTACCAATGTTACATGGGGAAAATGATGGCCCTTACTGAGCATTTGTGTGCCCACAAGGATATCTGCCTGCTGGCGTGTAAAGGTATCAAGGATGTTTTCCATGGCCCCTGCCCTGCGCGATGTATCCCGGTCCAGGCGCAAAACCCGTGTTGCTGCAGGAAGTTCCGTAGTTAAAAACTCCTCCAGACGTTCTGTCCCGGCTCCCAAAGGCAAAAACGCATTGGCTTTGCATAAGGAACAGACCGTGGGAAAGGCCACACTGTAGCCGCAATAATGACAGACCAGATGCTCCCGGCGCTTATGCAGAGTCAGGGCCACGCTGCAATGTGGACATTTTGCTGGTTCATCACAGGATTCACAATACATGATCGGCGCATAGCCACGTCGGTTGTGCAGAATAATGACCTGCTCCCCCTGCTCAACAGTCTGCACAATGGCATCACGCACATTCTGGGCAAAAAGGCCATTTTTGGGCGGGGTTATCCGTAAATCAACCAGTTCAACCTCTGGAAGCTGAGCCGTGCCAACCCGTTCTGTCAGAGATGTCAAGGTAAGAGCACCGTTCTGGGCTGCATGATAGACCTTGATGTCAGGGGTGGCTGATCCCATTAAAAGCAGCCCCCCACTGCGGGCAATGCGTCCATACGCCACTTCCCTGGCCTGATAAATCACGCCTTCATCCTGTTTAAATGAAGCATCATGCTCTTCATCAAGAATTACCAGCCCTGGCTCCACAGGCAAAAAAAGACAGGAGCGTGTTCCAACAAAAACGCACGGCTGCTGCATACGGGCAGCTTCTTCAAAAATCCGCTGTTTTTTGGCTGGGGTCAGGTAGCCATGATAACATAAGATATGCAGGTCTGGCAGTGCTGCTCGCACATCAGCATGTAGTTTTACAGCCAGGGCCACTTCAGGAGCAAGGAGCATCACATGCTGCCCGTCTTGTATGCAACGCCTGACAAGTTCCAGATAAACAGCTGTTTTTCCACTGCCGGTAACACCAAATAACAGTACATTTTCTCCTGCCGGAGACGCCATGCGCCGGGCGCATTCATGGACAACATCCTGCTGAGCCGTGGTTAACTGATAGTGCGGCTGTACTGCCACAGCGCTTTCCGCAATCATGGATTCCACCTGCCGCACCAAGCCCTTGCCAAGCAAAGAACGCATTATGGCACTGATATTTTTCCCCAACCCATGAGAAATGGCCGGGATGCTGCACACTCCCTGGCTATCCAGATACTGCAAAACTTCGAGCTGCGCATAGGCCTGCGGTCGAAGCGGCCACGGAGGGTCTGTGGTCAGCGAATACAGGATTTCACGAGCAGGCCTGGGCTGAACCGGAGTAAACTGACCTGCATCCCACTGAGCAGCCCATAACGCAAGTGTCTCTTCCGAGGCGCTTTGAAGCTGACTAACAGAGATACGCTGTCCATCCTGGCCTTGAAAAACAGGCACACTGCGCAGCCCGTGCGGCAGAACCCGGGCCAGAATTTTTCCTGGTGCATCCATTTGGCGCACGGACAAGTCGTGAATAAAGTCAAGATACTGTGGTGAAAAAAAAGGCTGGTGATCTATGGGCCATAGCAAAGAGCGGATGCGTACTCCTTCCGGAGCTTCTGCCTGCGGCCCCTGCAAAATGGCTACGCGCACTGATCTGCCCACTGGGGCCAGCACTCGTTGTCCTATTTTCCAGGCCGTGGCTGGCAAATAGCAAGGAAGCGCGTAGGTCAGGGCAGCGTAGGGTGCTGAAAGCAACAGCACTGAACATAAATGGGTCATGCAAAACTCGGCAGGCAAGAAAATGGGGAGCAGGCTTCCTGCTCCCCATAGGCATAAATATGAAATAAAGGATGCTGCACTACTATAGAAACAGGCCTACCTGGCTGGCGGAATAAGCTCTCTGAGCCTGTCGATGAGATCATAGCGCAAGTTCTCATCCTGCAAGGCAAAATAGATATTGGCTGTCAGATAATCCACCCAGTCACCCACATCAAAGCGCTGTCCATGCACTTTGACTGCAAGCAGGCGATTTTTTCGCGCCAGGGCTTGCAGTGCATCGGTAAGCTGAATTTCTCCGGCACCATCTGCAGAAACCGTGTCCAGATGTGTAAAAATTTCCGGAGTAAGCACATAACGCCCCACCAGGGCCAGGCGTGAAGGAGCCTTGTCCACAGCTGGTTTTTCTTCCACGCCGCGAATACGATACAGGCCAGGGGCAAACTCTTCAGCATCAATGATTCCATAGCGACTGACTTTGTCCCGGGGCACTTCCATCACGCCAACCACAGGCATTCGTTCGTTTTTATAAACCTGAATAAGCTGGTTAATGCCTGGATTGCGGTTAAACATCAGATCATCGCCAACCATAACCGCAAAAGGTTCGTCCTTGATTACTTCCTTGGCGCACATAACTGCGTGCCCCAGGCCAAGTTGTTCTTTTTGGCGCACCACAATAATGTTGGCCATTCTGGCCACACTGCGCACTTCGTTCAATAAAGCTGTCAGTCCCTTACGTTCCAGCAATTGTTCCAGAGCCAGGTTATGATCAAAATGGTCTTCAATAATGCGTTTATTCTGGGTATTAACAAATACAACATCCGATAAGCCAGAGGCGATGGCCTCTTCCACAATATACTGGATAGAAGGCTTACGAAAAACTGGCAAAATTTCTTTGGGCACATTCTTTGTTGCCGGGAGTGATCGTGTGCCCCAACCAGCCACTGGTATCACAACTTTACGGACATCCATATTCATGCTCCTTGTTCACTCTCAGACATATGCAGATACATCAGGCCAAACCGTGTTCTACTGCCTGGGCCAGGTCTGCACACAATCTGTTTACCACCTGTTCATCCTGGGCCTCAACCATGATCCGGGCCAAAGATTCAGTACCTGAATAGCGCAACAAAACCCGTCCATGCTGGCCCAAGTCCTGTTCAGCCTTACGGACTGCATGAGCTATCTCAGCCACCTCGTCAAAAGGTTTTTTGTGCCGCACACGGATATTTATCAGTTTCTGTGGAAAAAGACGCAGTAACCCAGCCAGCTCAGAAATAGATTGCTGGCGAGCAACCATAATGCGTAAAAGTTGCAAGGCAGCTAAAATACCATCCCCGGTTGTTGAATGCTCCATAAAAACCAGATGACCGGATTGCTCGCCCCCCAGCATGTATCCGCTTCTGCGCATTTCCTCCACCACATAGCGATCCCCAACCTTGGTGCGCACCAAGGTTCCGCCTTGTTCGCGCATGAACACATCAAGGGCCATGTTGCTCATCACTGTGGAAACCAGGGTTCTGGCTGGCAAAGCATCTCGCT